>PWYF01000230.1 GCA_003567955.1 Thiotrichales bacterium | reverse complement strand
CCTGTGGCAGGGCGCCCGGCCCGGCACTGAAATTGAATACTCGCCCCATGATGCTCCCGTTACTGTTGTGGTTTGTGACACAGTCGCCGACACCCCCCCGTTAAGGGGCGATGATCAGCGTCTGGTCGCAGGAATCAATCCTCGTCGTCGACCGGGTCGTCGTCCGCTTCATCCTCGCCGTTGGCGTCCAGGCGGGGAATACGCTCAACCGCGACCAGCGACTCGCCGTCACCCAGCCGGATCATGCGCACCCCCTGGGTGGCCCGCCCCAGCAGCGGCACCTGGTTGACCTCGGTGCGAATCAGGGTGCCACCGTTGCTGACCAGCATGATCTCGTCTTCCTCGACGACCTGCACCGCGCCCACGACCTCGCCATTGCGCTCGGAGGTGCGCATGGTAATCACGCCCTGCCCCCCGCGACCACGCAAGGGATACTCAGATACCGCCGTGCGCTTGCCATAGCCATGCTCGGTGACACACAGCACATCCCCCTGGTCGCCGACCACCAGCCCGATCACGGCCTGGCCGGCACCCAGCCGGATGCCACGCACCCCGGCGGCAACCCGGCCCATGGCACGCACATCACGCTCCTTGAAGCGAATGGCCTTGCCGGCATTGGAGAACAGCATCACATCGGACTCACCGTCGGTGAGGGCCACATCCACCAGACAATCATCCTCACGCAGGGCCACGGCTATAATGCCGTTGCTGCGCGGACGCGAGAAATCCGCCAGCGGGGTCTTCTTGACGGTGCCCTTGCGCGTGGCCATAAAGACGAAGGTATCAGCGGGATAATCTCGCACCGCCTGAATCGCATTAATGCGCTCGTCTTTCTCCAGTGGCAGCAAATTGACGATGGGCTTGCCGCGCGAATTGCGGCTGCCCACCGGCAGCTCATAGACCTTGATCCAATAGAGCTTGCCGTAACTGGAAAAACACAGCAGCGTATCGTGGGTATTAGCCACGAACAGCTTGTCAACAAAATCCTCATCCTTGTGGCTGGTAGCCGACTTGCCACGGCCACCACGGCGCTGGGCACGGTACTCATCCAGCGGCTGGGATTTCACGTAGCCATAGTGGCTGAGGGTGACCACCATGTCTTCCTCGGTGATCAGATCCTCCAGGGTGAGATCCAGATGGGTCTGCATGATCTCGGTACGGCGCGGGGTGCCATACTGCTCGCGAATCTCGACCAGCTCCTCGCGAATGACTTCCATCAGCCGCTCGGGGTTGGTGAGAATTTCACTGAGCTCCATGACTTTGCCCAGCAACTCGTCATACTCGCCGCGGATCTTGTCCTGCTCCAGCCCGGTCAGGCGGTGCAGCCGCAAATCCAGGATCGCCTGGGCCTGCACCGGCGAGAGCTGGTATTTGCCCTTGACCAGGCCGTACTGCTTGTCCAGTTCCTCGGGCCGTGAGGCATCAGCGCCGGCGCGCTCGAGCATGGCCTTGACCACACCGGGCTCCCACTGACGCGCCAGCAGGGCGCTGCGGGCCTCGGCCGGCCCGGGTGAGGCCTTGATCAGGGCAATAATCTCGTCGATGTTGCTCAGCGCAACCGCCAGACCTTCCAGCACATGGGCACGCTCACGGGCCTTGCGCAGCTCGTACAGAGTGCGCCGGGTCACCACTTCCCGGCGGTGGCGGATGAAGGCCTCGAGAATCTGCTTGAGATTGAGAATGCGTGGCTGGGCGTCTTCCAGCGCCACCATATTGATGCCGAAAACCGTCTGCATCTGGGTCTGCTGGTAGAGGTTGTTGAGCACCACCTCGGGCACCTCGCCACGGCGCAGCTCGATCACCATGCGCATGCCGTCCTTATCGGACTCATCGCGCAGTTCGGTAATGCCGTCGATTTTCTTGTCCTTGACCAGCTCGGCAATTTTTTCCAGCAAGCGGGCCTTGTTCACCTGGTAGGGCAACTCGGTGACAATAATCGACTGACGACCACCGCGCGCCTCATCCGTCTCGATTTCGGTGCGGGCACGCACATGCACCCGGCCACGGCCGGTGCGATAGGCTTCGTGAATACCCTGCACACCGTTAATAATGCCGGCAGTAGGGAAATCCGGACCCGGAACAAATTCCAGCAGCTCATCCACGCCCAGCTCGGGATTGGCGATCAGGGCCTCGCAGGCGTTGATCACTTCCGTCAGGTTATGCGGCGGGATATTGGTGGCCATCCCCACCGCGATGCCCGAGGAGCCGTTGACCAGCAGATTGGGGAAACGCGCAGGGAAAACCGCCGGCTCGGATTCGGTTTCATCATAGTTGGGGATGAAATCGACGGTTTCCTTGTCCAGATCGGCAAGCAACTCATGGGCGATTTTGGCCATGCGCACTTCGGTATATCGCATGGCCGCGGCGGAATCCCCGTCCACCGAGCCAAAGTTGCCCTGGCCATCCACCAGGACCTCACGCATGGAGAAGGGCTGAGCCATGCGCACGATCGTGTCGTAGACAGCCGAGTCACCATGCGGATGATATTTACCGATGACGTCACCGACCACGCGGGCCGATTTCTTGTAGGGCTTGTTCCACTCATTACCGAGCACGCTCATGGCAAACAGCACACGGCGATGCACCGGCTTGAGCCCGTCCCTCACGTCCGGCAGCGCCCGCCCCACAATCACGCTCATGGCGTAATCCAGATAGGACTGGCGCATCTCGTCCTCGAGATTGACCCCCAGTACTTCCTTGGCAAATTCGGCCATCAGGCTGACCCACCCCAGACAACAAAAACAAATGAATAAATGCAGCCCTTGTGCGCCATCTACGGGCGCTCCAGAGCAACTCGAATCAAGTCGATTATTCTAGCACAAAGCCGGGCACTTCAGCGCGGTTTATACACCGCCCACACCGGGCCCGGACATCAAAGCGGCAATCGCCGCTGTATCAGGCATTCTGAGCACCCCGCGTTCGGTGACCAGCACATCCACCAGCGCCGCTGGCGTGACATCAAAAGCGGGATTGGCCACCGCGACGGAAGCCGGCAAATCGAGGTCACCAAAGACCTCCGCCCCGTCGCGCTGCTCAATGGGAATATCCGCACCTGTTGCCGTGGCCAGATCCACCGTCGAAGTCGGCGCCACGACCATAAAGCCGATACCGTGATAGCGGGCAGCCACCGCCAGCGCATAGGTGCCGATCTTGTTCGCCACATCACCATTGGCGGCAACCCGGTCGGCCCCCACGATCACCCAGCCGACATCGCCGCTCGCCATGAATAACGGCGCGGCCGAATCCACGATCAGACGCGCGGGAACCCCCTCGCGATGCAGCTCCCAGGCTGTCAGCCGCGCGCCCTGCAACCAGGGCCGGGTTTCATCCACCAGCACTTCCGTAATTTTTCCGGCAGCGGCGGCGGCCCGGATCACACCCAGCGCCGTCCCGTAGCCCCCGGTTGCCAGCGCGCCTGTGTTGCAGTGCGTCAATACCGCACGACCCGGCTCAATCAACGCCGAGCCCAGTTCGCCCATACGCCGGTTGCCGGCAATATCGGCCTCATGAATCCGCCTGGCTTCGGCCAGCAGGGCCTGCTGATCCCGTGGATGCTCATGCGCCACCGCCATCATCGCGGCCAGCGCCCATTCCAGATTTACCGCCGTAGGTCGCGCCGCGGCCAGACGCGCGCGCGCCGCCTCCATGCCTGCCAGCCACCCGGCCGGCTCGCAATCGGGAATCGCCCGGGCCGCCAGCACCATGGCATAGGCGGCGGTCACTCCGATGGCGGGCGCGCCGCGAACGCTCATATTGCGTATCGCTGCCACCACCGCCGGCACATTCTCCAGCCGAAGCAAGGCCGTCTCGCCGGGCAAGCGACGCTGATCCAGCAGCATCAGGGCGTCATCACGCCATTCAACCGCGCGAACCGAGTCATGGTGTGTGGATGCTGTGGTCATCGGGTTCCCCGGGGGCTGACTGCGGCGCTCATTGTAACCGACCATCAGAAAAACGCGGACAAAACCCGGGGCGCCTGACACATCGACCTGAAATCAGGTTGGTTTTGCGCGTAGAATCTGCCCTGCGCGTGACTGAATCACAGGACCTGACGCCCAATGCAGCAGATTGACACTCTCATACACGCCCGCTGGATCATTCCGGTGGATGAAAATAACAGCGTACTTGAAGCACACTGTGTCGCCGTGGATGAAAACGGCCGCATCATCGAAGTATTGCCTGACAGTGAGGCACCCCGCCGCTACCAGGCCCAACATGAAATTACGCTGGACCAGCACGCCCTGATACCCGGACTGGTCAACGCCCACACCCATGCGGCCATGTCCCTGTTGCGTGGCTTTGCGGACGATCTGCCCCTGATGCAATGGCTGCAGGAGCATATCATCCCGGCTGAAAGCCGCTGGGTGGACAGCAACTTTGTCAGCGACGGCACCGATCTTGCCATTGCCGAGATGTTGCGCGGCGGCACCACCTGCTTTAATGACATGTATTTCTTCCCGGACCGGGTGGCCGAACGCGCGACCCGCCATGGCATGCGCGCCTGCGTGGGCATGATCATGCTGGATTTCCCCACCGCCTGGGCCGGCGGCCCCGACGAATACCTGTCAAAGGGCCTCGCGGTCCACGATGATTACCGCCACCATCCGCTCATCACCACCGCCTTTGCCCCGCACGCACCCTATACGGTCTCGGATGCCCCCCTGCAGCGCATCCGGACCTGTGCGGATGAGCTCGATGTGCCTGTCCATATGCATGTGCATGAAACCGCCGACGAGGTCGAACAAAGCGTGAACGAGACAGGGGTCCGACCGCTGGCCCGCCTGGCCGGGCTGGGTATGCTCAACCCCGGTCTGCTTGCCGTGCACATGACCCAGCTCAGCGACAGCGAGATTGAGCAGGTGGCCGAAGCCGGCGTACATGTACTGCATTGCCCGGAATCCAACATGAAACTGGCCAGCGGCATCTGCCCCACCACCGAGCTGGATGCGGCCGGCGTCAATATCGCCCTGGGCACCGACGGCAATGCCAGCAACAACGATCTCGACATGTTCGGCGAGATGCGCAGCGCCGCCCTGCTGGCCAAGGTGGCCAGCCGCCGGGCTGATGCCCTGCCCGCCTCAAGGGTACTGCGCATGGCCACCCTGGGCGGGGCCCGGGCGCTGGGACTGGAACAGGAGATCGGCTCCATCGAGGCCGGTAAACAGGCTGACCTGACTGCGGTTCGCCTGGATGGCGCCGACATGGTGCCGGTCTTCAACCCGGTATCTCATCTGGTCTATGCCGCCCATCGCGGCCATGTCAGCGATGTCTGGGTCGCCGGTCGCCACCTGCTCTCCGGCGGCGTACTCACGCAGATGGATGAAGCGGCCATCATTGAGCGTGCCCGCCAGTGGGGCGAGCGCATCAGCGCCGGCGCCCGCGAACAGGGAGCCGCCGCTTCATGAGCCCGCCCACCGGCAATGTAGACGCAGAGGAAATTGGCCGTTTCGACGCGCTGGCGGCCGAGTGGTGGGACCCGCACGGCAGCTCGGCGCCACTACACCGCATCAACCCGCTGCGCCTGGACTACATCGAGCGCCAGTGCGGTGGACTGGAGGGGCTGCGGGTGCTGGATGCGGGCTGCGGCGGCGGCCTGTTGAGCGAAGGCATGGCCGCGCGCGGCGCGCGGGTGACCGGCATTGACCTGGCCCCGCAGGCACTGGCCGTGGCCCGCGAACACGCCCGCCAGAGCGGCCTGGAAATCGACTATCGCGAGATCGCCGCCGAAACCCTGGCCGAAGAACAGGCCGGGAGCTACGACCTCGTCACTTGCCTGGAAATGCTGGAACACGTACCCGACCCGGCCGCCATCGTCCGCGCATGCGGCCAGATGGTGCGACCCGGAGGCCATGTCATTTTTTCCACCATCAATCGCACACCACGGGCCTGGGCGCTGGCCATTGTGGCTGCCGAGCACCTGCTGGGCATGGTGCCGCGCGGCACGCACAGCTACCAGCGCCTGCTGCGGCCCTCTGAAATCGCCACACCGGCACGCGAGGCCGGACTGGAAATCACCGATCTTACGGGGCTGCATTACAACCCGCTGATGGATATGTTCAGGCTGGGGCCCGGCATCGAAGTCAATTACTTCATGAGTTGTCAGCGGGCCGGCCAATGAACAGCCTGCAAGCCGTATTACTGGATCTCGACGGCACCCTCGCCGACACCGCGCCGGATATGGGCGCGGCGCTGAACAGCGTACTGGCCGAGCAGGGGCTTGCCCCGCTCGCCGAGTCCGAAATCCGCCCGCATGTCTCCACCGGCGCCCTCGGCTTGTTACGGCTGGGATTTGGCGCCGAACTTGAAGCCGCCCGGCTGGAACAGTTGCGTGAACGCTTTTTGCAGATTTATGCCGAACACCCGGTCCGCCATAGCTGTTTGTTCCCAGGCATGCAGCCGCTGCTGGAACAACTCCGGGCGCACGGTATCCCCTGGGGGGTTGTGACCAACAAGCCGGATCGTTTCACCCGCCCCGTGCTGGCCGGTCTGGGCGTGCTTGAACAGGCCGCCTGCGTGGTCAGCGGCGACACCCTGAGTGAGCGCAAACCACACCCGGCGCCGGTTTTGCATGCCTGCCGCGCGCTCGGTCTGGCGCCGCAGGAATGCCTGTTTGTTGGCGATGACCGACGCGATATTATTGCCGGGCGCAGCGCCGGCACGGTGAACCTGGTCGCCCTTTTCGGCTATCTGGGCGATGATGGTGACCCGCACGACTGGGCCGCGGACGGTTATATCGAACGCCCTGGCGACATCCTCGACTGGCTGGAGACGCACTGATGCTGAGCTGGCTGCAAACCCAATGGCCCGTGCTCGCCGCCATCCTTGTGGCGCTGGCCACCGGGGCCACGCTGACCTGGCTGCTTGCCCAGCGACGCCTGCGCCAGCTGGAAAGCGACAACATCCGCCTGCACACCGAACTTGAATCCGAACGCCGGGGCGGGCAGCAGCTTGAGCAAATGCTGGCCGAATCTCGCGAACAACTGGCCAACACCTTCAACCAGCTTTCCCGGGAACAGTTCAAGCACAACTCCGAGCAATTCCTCAGCCTGGCCCAGGAAAAACTGGCGCAGTTCCAGATGGGAGCACGTGCGGATCTGGGGGAACGCCAGAAAGCCGTGGAAGACCTGGTCAAGCCGGTACGCGAGGCGCTGGAGAAAACCGAGCGCCATCTGCACGAAGTGGAGAAAGAGCGCAAGCAGTCCTATGGCTCTATCGAGAACTACCTGCGCCAGATGACCGACACCCAGCGTGAGCTGCAAAACGAGACCGCCCGCCTGGTCAAGGCCCTGCGCCGACCGGAAGTGCGCGGCCAGTGGGGCCAGCTGTCACTGCGGCGCCTGGCCGAGCTGGCCGGCATGGTGGATCATTGCGACTTCTACGAAGAGGAACATCGCCGCACCGGCGACGGCGACAACGCCGTCCGCCCGGACATGGTCATCCGCCTGCCCGAGGACCGCGAGATCGTGGTGGACGTCAAGACCCCGCTGGACAGCTATCTCAGCGCGATTGAGGCCGATAACGACACCGACCGCCAGCTGCACCTCAAGAACCATGCCCGCAAGGTGCGCGAGCGGGTCCGCGAGCTGGCCAGCAAGTCCTACTGGGACAGTTTCAAAAAGACCCCCGACTTCGTGGTGCTGTTTATCCCCGGGGACCAGTTCCTGTCCGCCGCCATGGATGTCGACGACAGCCTGCTGGAAGACGCCCTGCGCCAGCAGATCGTGCTCGACACCCCTACCAGTTTTATCGCCCTGCTGCGCGCCGTCGCCTATGGCTGGCGTCAGCTCAGTGTGGCCGAGAATGCCGAGAAGATCCGCGAGACCGGCGAAGAACTGTATCGCCGCCTGGCCACGTTTGCCGAGCATCTTGGCCGGGTCGGTCGCTCGCTGGATGCCACCGTCAAGCACTACAACAGCGCTGTAGGCTCACTGGAACGCCAGGTCATGCCCGGCGCGCGGCGCTTCCCGGAAATGGGCATCCAGAGTTCCAAGCGCATTGAGGAACCCGAACAACTCGAGAGAACCACGCGCCAGATCACCCCGGACCGTGAAGAATGACCCCACAGCACTATGTGGCACAGAAGGTTTTTGCGCGTCTGCCGGATGTCCGTATTGCAGTGCTTTTCGGCGATCCGGCCAGCCGCGATGCGGTGCTGACCATCCACGCCCTGCATGCGGAACTGCTGGATTCGGTCAACCAGGCCAGTGACGAAAGCGTGGCTCACGCCCGCCTGGGCTGGTGGCGCCAGGAACTGGCCGCCTGCGCCGATAACCAGCCCAGTCATCCCGTCAGTCGTGCGCTCGCGCCACTGATACGCAGCCATGACATCCAGCTTGAGTACCTGCTGGAAATGGTCGAGGGGGCGGCACTGGACCTGGCGCCGACGGGCTTTGAAAACCTCGAAGCCCTGCTGTTGCGTTGCCATCGCCTGGACAGCATGGCCCGCATCATTTGTGCCGGCATCTGTGGTTACGAGGATCACGACACGCTCAGATTTGCCCGCAGCCACGGCGCGGCCACCGGCCTGCTGCAGGTCATCGTCAACGCCGGCGAGGATTACCGTCGCCAACGCCTGCGCCTGCCCCAGTCGCTATTGCAACGCTTTGAGGTCCCCCCGGCCGAACTCGGGGGCAAACACAGCTCACCCGCGCTGCGCAGCCTGATTAAAGAATTGCATCAAAGCGCCAGGGCGCATGCTGAGGAAGCCGAAGCCCTGCTACCGGCAGGCGACCGTTACCGTCAACGCGCGGCGCTCATTGAACTGCGCCTGGCTATGGCGCACCTGGAAATAATCCGGCGCCGTGATTTCGAGGTTCTCGTCCAACGCCCCCGCCTGTCGCCGCCAAAGCGTCTCTGGCTGGCCTGGCGCGCTGCCCGTGTTGAGGAAAAGCGTCGGAGAGTAAAATCAGGATCAGCCAACACACTGACACAACATTCAGGCAAACACTGACAGGACACAGATGATGCCCACACCGGATTTGAGCAATCGTATTATTCTGGTCACCGGCGCCGGAGGCGGCATTGGCGCGACGGTCTCACGCGCCCTGGCGGCCCACGGCGCCACCGTGGCCCTGCTCGGCCGCGGCACCCGCGCCCTGGAACGACTCTACGACAGCATTGTGGATGCCGGCGGCCCGGAACCGGCCATTTGCCATTTCAAATTCGAAAGCGAACCCCCTGAAGCCTATGCCCAGCTGGCAGAAACACTGGCGGGGAATTTCGGTCGTCTGGACGGACTCCTGCACAACGCCGCGCTGCTGCACGGCCTCACCCCGCTGGCCAACCTGCCCCTGCAGGAATGGCTGCGAGCGGTACAGGTCAACCTCAATGCCCCTTTCCTGCTCACCCAGACCTGCCTGCCCCTGCTCAAAAACTCCGATGATGCCTCGGTGGTCTTCACCCTCGACGGGGCGGCGCTGGAAGGCCGCGCCTACTATGGCGCCTACGGCGCCTGCAAATGGGCCCAACAGGGGCTGGCCCGCATGCTGGCCAGGGAAACCGAGGTCAACACCCCCATCCGCGTCAACACCATTGACCCCGGGCCGGTCGGCACCCAGCTACGCACCACCATTGCCACCGGTACCCCGTCCAGTGATTTTCCCGCACCGGAAACCGTGGTGCCGGCCTACCTGCATTTGCTGGGCCCGGACTCGCGAGGATGCAGTGGCAAGCATTTCAACGCGGCCGGTGATTGCCTGGACTGAGGCACGAGGAATTAATTACCAGGGAAAACTTCGGGACAGGCCGAAACGCAGAATGCTGCGCTGATAGCTGATGCGGTAGGCGCTGGTATCAATATATTCACCCTGAGCTGTTAATGCCCATGCCCCCGACAGGGCATATTCCAGCCCCAGCACCAGACGCTCGGACGGCGCATTCAGACGATAGGCCACATAGTCATCATCGTCCGCACCGAAGGCATCATCAGCCAGCCAGGCCCTGGCAGCCTGTTGAATATCCGCATTCTCGACATTGGTCGAGACGAAGTCGCCCTCCCGTCGGCTATAGCCGGCAAAGGCCGTCAGCGCAGAGACGGGCTGCCAACCCAGTTGCAGGCCCAGGGTGTGAAAACCATAGGAGAAAACGTCATTATCCGCCCGCCTGCGGGCATCCGTGGCGCTGGCCCACAGGGTCAGATGCGTGGTCAGCGGCTGCCTCAGCGACAGGCCGGCCCGGGTGACGCTGCCCTCGCGAATATCACTGCCATATCCCAGATAAGTCACCCCGCCCCAGCCCGTCACGGTGGGCATAAAAAACCCGCCCGCCGGACGGTAATTCAGGCGACCCTGGAAGTCCGGAGAAACATGCGAAAGACGGTGATAATCCTGATACTGCCGGCTGCGAAGGCCGGCTTCCAGCTCCAGTGAAACAAACCCCCCGGCCAGCCACAAGCGGTTGATGCGCAGGCCGGCTTCCGCAAAAGCATCATCCCGCCGGCCAGCCGAAAACCCGGCATTACCCACGTTGTTATCGTAGCCGACAGCCACATCCATATGCGCCATCAGCGGGTCATCATAGGCCATGACAGGGGTCGTCAGAACCAGCAGCATCAACAGTGCGGGCCACGACACAGGACAGTAGCGCTTGCCAAGCATGGCACCCCCCGGAGAAACACGGCTTGTCGTCACACCCCGGTTTTGCCGGCAAACCATAACCGGGGGGACGAATTGGTCTGAAAATGTCATTATACTCACATGGTTGATTGTGGTCGGCACGAGTAATCACAGGGGCAATAGTGAATCATGGATGACGCCCGGAGAAACTTTCTTGTCCGCACTCTGGCCCTGAGCCTGCTTGCCAGCGGCTGGAGCCGCAACGCCCTGGCGGAAATCCTGGGTCGCGCACCCCGGCCGCTGCCCGAAGGGGTGTCCATCTTCCGTCTGAAAGGCGAGGTCACCGTTAATGGAGAAGCGGCCACGGCCGAAACCATGATTGGTCCCGGCGACCATATCCGCACCGGCGCCAACAGTGAACTGGTGGCCGTGATCGGCGATGACGCCTTCATGCTGAGAGAAAATTCCGACCTGGAACTCTCCCTGGGGGATCGGGCACGCCAGGGATTGAGGCTGCTGACCGGGGCCTTGCTGAGCGTATTCGGTGAACGTGACGAAGACGCCAGACTTGAAGCCCGCACACCGGTGGCCGCGATAGGCATCCGGGGCACCGGGCTTTACATGGAGGCCCGTGAAGACCGCAGTTATATCTGTAACTGCTATGGGCAAATCGAGCTCAGTGCCAGTGATGACCCGTCACAGAGGGAAACCATCGTCTCGCGTCACCATGACGACCCGCGCTGGGTATTACGGGAGGCCGAGGACGGTCGGCGGATTCTGCCGGCCCCGTTTATCAATCACAGCGACATGGAACTGATCGTGCTGGAATCCCTGGTCGGCCGGCAAGTGCCTTTTGGCGCCCCGGGCCGGGCCTATCCTCCCGGGCAGCAGAATTACCATTACTGAAGCTCGAAGGCGCCGGCGACAAGAATAAACCACCGGCTGCGCATATACCCTCCCCGGCAAGCCGCCATCTGCAGCTTGCCTCGGTGGCATGACATGGATCATTTGATGCAGCATATGGGCTGGTTCATACTGCCTGCATCAATGCTCGGCGCGCTTGTCCGGAACATCCCGCGACCACAGGCAACAGCTAAGCCTGACGCCGGGAGACCGGCTGGATACAGAGCCACCATCATCTGGAGACGACCGCAATGGCCGAAAGCAGTCCGGACAATGCAATAGCACATTCTGAAACGGGCCTCAGCCCCCGCCAAATTGCCTTTTTCCGGCAATACGGCTATCTGAAAATACCGGGCCTGTTCAACGCTGAAGAGATGGCGGAGTTTGAAACCGGCTTCGAAGCCGTATTCCAAGAGCACTTACAAGCGCAAAACGAAGGCCTCATGCACATCAAGAACAGCCCTCTGCATGTTGCCGATCAACCAGAGACTCGCAAGGAACGTTTTCTGATCCCCGGGGTAACTGAATATTCAGCCAGGCTGATCAAACTACCCGAAGACCCGCGCATAATCGGCATTGTCGAGAGCCTGCTGGGGGAAGATTATATTTTCCGCGGCAGTGATGGCAGCATTTTTAACTGCAGCACCTCCTGGCATTATGATTTCTTCAATGACCCCTTTGAGAAAACATCACTGAAACTGTCTCTCTACCTCGACCCCCTGCACCATGACTCCGGCGCAATCCGCTTCATGCCAGGCACGAATGCAGACAATGAATACACCAGGAATTTACGACGGGTCTTTAATTTTCGCGGTGACGAAACACCGGAAGAAGTGTTTGGCATCAAACCGGAGGATGCACCTTCAGTCACCGTGGAAACACAGCCGGGAGATCTTGTGCTCTGGGACTACCTCACCATGCACGCCACTTTTCATGGCAACGTCCGCCGCCGCCAGATCGGCCTGAATTTCACCCAGACATAACCCCCGGTCGTCACATGCTACGGACTATCCACGCAAGACGCATGCCCGTCGCCCGCTTAAGTCGCTGCATCAGCTTGTTACGGTAGCGTTGCCATACTGGCAATGACGCCGCAACACACAATCCGGGCAAGCCGGCCGAACCCGACAGGCGACCTTGGCGTGGCTCACCAGCAGGGCATGTAACTCGTTGTAGCGAGCCACCTGTTCGTGTGTTCCCAGCCCGGCTTCCAGCCACGTGCGCAGGGATTCATAGCCAATTTCCGGCGAAACCGCCCCCAGCCGCGAGAAAATACGCCGGGTATAGGCATCCACCACCATCACCGGACGCTGAAAACCGTAGAGCACAATGGAGTCGGCGGTTTCATACCCCACCCCATGAACCCCGAGAAGTGCGCGACGCAGCTCGTCTGTCGCCAGCCGATCCAGCGCAACAAACCCGCCTGCATCAACAAACCACTGGCACAGGGCGCGCAGACGATCTGTCTTGAGTCGGTAATACCCTGAAGGGCGGATCAGTTCCGCCAGACGTGCCGGCGGCAGGGCCAGCAAGGGCCGGGCCTCAAGCTCGGGGACTTCCGATTTGAGAGAATTGAGGGCCTTTTCCACATTGGTCCAGGCGGTGTTTTGGGTGAGCACCGCGCCCACCATCATCTCGAAACGCGTGGGGGCCGGCCACCAGTGCTGTGGCCCATAAGCCTGATACAGGGTATCCAGCACGCGTGCCGGCAGGCTCACTTGCGCCTCCGCGGACTACCCTTGCCTCCCTTCTGGCTCAAGGTCTTGCGTGGAACTGGTGGCGCTGCGGCTGCGGGCATTTTCAGATCCACCGCCCGGTACAGCGCGGCAAACTCGTTCCTGCGCAACTCCCGACAATCACCAGTGCGCATATCCGGCGGCAGGGCCAGCGGCCCGAAACGCACCCGGATCAGCCGGCTTACCCGTACCCCCACGGCCTCCCACAAGCGCCGGACCTCGCGCTTTCGACCCTCTCCGATCACCACGTGATACCAGTGATTGGCGCCGCTGCCGCCCGCCTCCACCAGACTCAGGAAACGCGCGGGGCCATCATCCAGCGCGACCCCTTCCAGCAGCCGCTGGATCGCCGTGGCCGGGACCTCGCCCAATACCCGCACGGCGTATTCACGCTCAACCTGCCAGGAAGGATGCATCAGGCGATTGGCAAGATTCCCGTCAGTGGTCAGCAGCAGCAGCCCGGAGGTATTGACATCCAGTCGCCCCACCGTAATCCAGCGTCCCTGGCCGGCCGGGGGCAAACGGTCAAATATGGTGGGGCGGCCCTGCGGGTCACTGCGGGTGCAGACTTCCCCCTCGGGCTTGTAGTACAACAATACGCGGGGCGCCGACCGGGCTTGCTTCGGCAGCGCCAGGGGCTTGCCGTCCAGAGTGAGTTTCTCGCCACCCGAGAGTCGGTCACCCGGCGTCGCCACCCGGCCATTGACGGCAAGCCGCCCCGATTGCAACCAGCGGTCCACTTCCCGCCGCGAGGCCACGCCTGCGCCGGCCAGTACCTTCTGGATGCGTTCGCCGTCGACTGGCTCGCTCATGATCCGCTTGCCGGGGAGTCGTCTTCTTCGCTGTCTGAGGATTCATCGACGGAGTCGTCCTCCGTCATGGCGGCTTCCCTGGACGGCTTGACCTGGCGGTCGCCCTCATCGTTCTCGCCAAAATCAAGCTCGGCATTGATACTCTCGAAATCCCGTAATTCCATCAGCGTGGGCAGCTGCTCCAGTGACCCCAGATTGAAGTAATCCAGGAAGGTCCGGGTGGTCCCGTACAGGGTGGGGCGGCCCGG
>PWYF01000039.1 GCA_003567955.1 Thiotrichales bacterium | reverse complement strand
TGACCGCCGCTGCGGCGCTGGTGTTTTTCATGCAGGCCGGTTTTGCCCTGCTGGAAAGCGGTATGTCACGGGCCAAGAATTCGGTCAACGTGATCATGAAGAATTACACCGACATGTGTTTTGGAAGCATCGCCTTCTGGCTGGTCGGTTACGGGCTGATGTTCGGGACCAATCACACGGGCTGGCTGGGTACGGATGGCTTCATGCTGTCCGCCGCCGAGTCAATGGATTACAGCCTGTTGTTGTTCCAGACCATGTTTGCAGCCACGGCCGCCACTATCGTCAGCGGGGCGATGGCGGAACGTACGCGCTATCCGGCTTATATCGTCGCTTCCATCGTGATCATGGCGCTGATTTACCCGGTCTATGGCAGTTGGGTCTGGGGCAGTGCCTTTGACGGCGAGGGCTGGCTGGCTTCGCTGGGCTTCATTGATTTCGCCGGGTCCACGGTGGTGCATTCCATCGGCGGCTGGTGTGCGCTGGCCGGTGTGCTGGTGCTGGGGCCACGGCTGGGGCGTTATGGCGCCGATGGCAGCCTGCGTGATATTGCCGGGCACAGTCTGCCGTTGCTGGCACTGGGCGGGTTTATATTGTGGCTGGGCTGGTTCGGCTTTAACGGGGGCAGCACGCTTGCCGCCGAGGCCAGTATCGGCGGCATTGTGCTCAATACTCACCTGGCTGCTGCTGCCGGCTGTGTCAGTGCCATTCTGACGCAGGTGGTCTGGCGCCAGCCGGTCCTGGTCACCCACACGGTCAACGGCAGTATTGGCGGGCTGGTGGCCATTACCGCCGGTGCGGCCAGCATGGCGCCGGAATGGGCGCTGGTCACCGGCGCCATCGGTGGCTTTGTGGTGGTGCTGGGCACCTGGCTGCTTAACGCGCTGCGGGTGGATGATGTGGTCGGTGCCGTCCCGGTGCACGGTTTCTGCGGGGTGTGGGGGACGCTGGCCGCCGGCCTGTTCCTGATCGACAACCCCTTCAGCTTGTCAGTGTTCATGGTGCAATTGCTGGGTGTTATCGCGGCCTTCATGTGGGCATTCCCGGTGGCGCTGCTGGTCTTCTGGCTCATCAGCGTGACCATGGGATTACGTACGGACTCGCTTTCCGAACAGCGCGGGCTGGATTACAGCGAGCACTATGAAACCGGCTACCCGGATTTCCGCGGTATCCAGTTGCATGGCGGGACGGGTGAAAGCCCCAGGGGAGGTGTGTAATGGCCAGGGCCGCAACTAATATCCGTTTCCACCGCCGGGTCATGTTTACGGTACTCAGTGAGTATATCGATGAGGCGCAGGCGCGCGAGGAAGCACTGGCGTGGGCCGAGGTTTATCAGGAACAGGCCTTGCGCGGGCTGGATCGATTTCTGCACCAGATCCGCGAGCGGCATGTGATTACGCTGGCTTTTGATGACCTGCGCAGCAAAGTCTACAGCCTGATGTTCGTCAACGCAGATCGCTTGTTGCCGGACCCCCTCGGGGAGCAAGTCACCGACACTCCGAAGGTGACCCCGTCGGTAAAAGCACCACCCGGTCGCAAGCCAGCAGTAACACGGGCCGATGATTCGACTGGACACGCGCCCGCATGGCCGGCCCCCAATCGGGTGTTTGTGACCATGGTGGACAGCCTGGCGCGGGCTTGCGAGGCCCTTAATGCCCGGCTTTGGCATCGTCTGAGCGAACAGGTGCTGGGCGAGGCGGCGGGCAGCCCGGCCCTGCGGGCGCTGGCCCGGGATCTGGCGCGCTGGCTGGATGAAGGCGCGCCGGTGCTGGCGGGCCACGAACCCGAAACCATGCAACAGTTGCTGCACCGGTTTTATGTGGCCCTGTGCGAGCATTATGGGCCCGAACACACCGATCGTCTGATGCACGAGGCGGTGGTTCAGGCCCGGGCCGAGCCCGCCGCCACACGGTTTAATCCGCGACGCCTGCTCTAGGCCGGAATTTCTCCAGGCCCTGTCACAAGGCTGATTCGCTATAAATATTTTATACTACTAAAAGTTTTGTTATGCTAAGTAAATGGAGTCAAATGCTTTAGACAAGGGCGATCTCTCTCAAGCGCCGGCCCCTGGGCTGCGCGCGCTTAAGAAGGAGCGCCAGCGCCGGCGGATTATGGCCACGACGGTGGCCCTGATACGCGAGCGTGGCTTTGAAGCCACCACGGTGGATGAAATTGTGCGCCGGGTGCAGATCAGCCAGCCTACCTTCTACAACTATTTCGCCGGCAAGGAAGACGTGCTGCGCGAAGTTGCGCTGGGCCTGATTACTCATTGGGCCCGCCGGGTCAGCGAGCAGTTACAGGGCCGGCAACCGGTGGCGGACAAGCTGCGGCTGCTCTACGATCGCATGGCGCGGGGGATGAGTGCCGACAAGCCTTTGTGGCGGGCCATTGTGCTGGCGGATGCCTTGAACCCCTTGCGTAACCCCCGTCAACGGGAGGCCGAGGCGGGTTTGCAGGAGCTGTTGGTATGGCTGCTGGCGCAGGGGCAGCAGCAGGGGGAGATCAGCAAGGAATTCAGCGCGGCCGAGCTGGCCGACAGCCTGCTGGCTATTCAACTGACGCGTTGTATGGCCTGGGGGGTGGACAACCCCCGGCCCCATGAGCTGGAAACAAGACTGATGGACGGGCTGGCTTTCTTCCTGCGCGGGGCCCGGCCGTGAGCACCGGGCCGGGCTCAAGCTTGCGCGCCGTCCGGATCGACCAGTGGCAGCAGCTGGCCAATGCGATGCTCCAGCGTGTTGACGTCATTGGCCCAGATCGTGACATGGCCGAGTTTGCGGCCCGGTTGCGGGGCTTTGCCGTAGCTGTGCAGCCGGGCACCGGGCACGGCGGCTATTGCCACCGGATCAGGTTCCTGGCCGATGCAGTTGAGCATGGCCACCTCGCCGACGGCTTCGGTCGAGCCCAGGGGCCAGTCCAGCAAGGCCCTCAGGTGATTCTCGAACTGGCTGGTGCGGGCGGCTTCGATAGTCCAGTGTCCGGAGTTATGCACCCGGGGGGCAATTTCGTTGGCCACCAGGGTGTCTCCGACAATAAAAAATTCGATGGTCAGTACGCCTGTGTAGTCCAGTGCATCCAGCACCAGCGCGGCGGTGGCTTCGGCCTTTTGTTGCAGCTCGGGCGCCCGCAAGGGCGCGCGCGAAAGACGCAGAATGCCATCACGGTGTGTGTTGCGCACCAGGGGGTAATAAGCTGTTTGGCCATCGCGGCCGCGCACGGCAATGATCGAGGCCTCGAGCTCAAAATCAACAAAGCCTTCCAGCAGCAGTGGCGATCCACCCACCGCCTGCCAGGCCGACTCCACATCTTCGG
>PWYF01000257.1 GCA_003567955.1 Thiotrichales bacterium | reverse complement strand
CAGACCTCATGAGTCAACCCGCTCCTGGTTCCGCAGCATGGCGAGGGAAGGCCAGGGTCGCTACTTTGCCGTCAACAATACAGCCGAATTCCAGGCTGCGCTGACCGAGATCATCGACGAAATCCTGGCGGTCAACAGCGTGTTTGCGGCCAGCACCCTGCCGGTGAGCGTGAACGTGCGTGGCACCAACCTGAACCAGGTGTACATGGGTGTCTTCCGCCCGGATGAGCAGCGCCGCCCGCGCTGGCCGGGCAACCTCAAGCTCTACACCATCGCACTGGATGAGGACGGCAACCCCTTCCTGGCCGACGCCAATGAGGACCCGATCCGTAACCCGGTTACCGGCTTTATCCGCGATGGCGCGGTGAGTCACTGGACCGAAGGCTCGGATTTCTGGGCCTTTGACCCGCGCGGCAACCCGCCCAGCGCCTCCGACCTGCCCGACGGCCCGCTGGTGGAAAAAGGCGGCGCCGCCCAGATGCAGCGCAACCAGTTCAGCACCACCGGCGCCATCGGGAGTCGCACAATATTTACCAACAAGGGCACCGCGATGGTTAACATCTCGGACGCCGGTCTTGATGGCGACCTGGAGGACTGGATTCGCGGTATGAACCACACCGCTGGCGTGGATGAAGACGATCCTGACCTGAGTTCCAAATCCACCGTGCGGCCCTCGCTGCATGGCGACGTGCTGCACTCCCGCCCGGCCGTGATCAACCTCGGCGAGGACGTGGACGACGAGATCTACGTCTTCTACGGCTCCAACGACGGCATGTTCCGCGGTATCCGGGGTGGTATCGCCGGCGCGCGCAGTGGTGAGGAAATGTGGAGCTTCGTGCCGGAGGAGTTCATTGGTGATCTCGACGCCCTGCGTCGTAACGAAGCGCCCGAGAAGGATCAGCGCGGCAAGAAATACTTCGCCGACGGCGATGTCACCGTGCATTTCTTCGACGACGGCACCAAGGAAAGGATCTTCCTCTACATCGGCATGCGCCGGGGTGGCGATTTCATCTATGCGCTTGAAGTCACCGACCCCGAGAAGCCCCGTATTGCATGGCGCGTGGGCGCGGATGACCCGGACTTCGGCGAACTGGCCGAGACCTGGTCGAGCCCCATTCCCACGCAAATCCGCAACGAAAGCGGTGACGCTGTACCGGTGGTCTTCTTCGGCGCCGGCTATGATGCCGCCAACGACGACCGGGGCTACGGCCAGACCATTGAACGCGGCCGTGGCATCTACATGGTGCACGCCCTCACCGGCGATCTGCTGTGGGAGGCCGGCCCCGAGGCCAGCCTGACCGGTGGCCTGATTCCCGGTCTTGACCTGACCCCGGCCTCTTTCCCGGTCAAGATGCAACACAGCATTGCCGCCGACCTGATGGTGCTCGACACCACCCGTAACGGCTTTGCTGATCGC
The DNA here is from genome assembly GCA_003567955.1 of Thiotrichales bacterium. GTDB lineage: Bacteria > Pseudomonadota > Gammaproteobacteria > UBA5335 > SLRW01 > SLRW01. Next base: position 1,917 of record PWYF01000257.1, on the reverse strand, counting down.
ATCTACGCGGCGGATACCGGCGGCAATGTCTGGCGCGCCAACATCGCCAGTCAGAACCTTGGCGACTGGAACGTCCGCCACCTGGCCTCGCTGGGCGAAGACCAGAAGTTCTTCTACCCGCCCAACGTGGTGCTTCGGGGTGACTCGGAGCGCGACTACGACGCCATCCTGCTCGGCTCCGGCAACCGTGAGGATCCGCTGGACATGTGGGGCCCGGTTGACAGCTACTTCTACATGCTGAAAGACCGCGGTCCGGCCGAGGGTGACACCATCGTGTGTGAAAACAAGACGGCCGGCACCTGTGAGCTCTTCGATGCCACCGACAACACCATCCAGAGTGGCACCGAGGAGGAACAGGCCGATGCCATTGGCGACCTGGCCGGCGCGCGTGGCTGGTACTTCGAGCTGCTCGGCGAGGGCGAGAAGGTCGTCAGCGGCAGCCTCACCACCGGTGGCGTGACCACCTTCAACACCAACCAGCCGGCCCCGCCGGAGCCCGGCTCCTGTGTCAGCAACCTGGGGATTGCCCGTGAATACCAGGTCAGCTTCACGGATGCCACCATCCCTGTCACCGGCGGCGAGCTGGGGCCGGAAGGTCGCTGGAGCGAAGTTGCCGGCGGCGGTTTCCCGCCCACGCCGGTATCCGCGATCGTGGAAATCGACGGCCAGATTGTCGAGGTCCGGATCAGTGGCACCGACGCCCAGCGTACTACGGGCGGAGCCATCGGTGCCCGCGAGAAGGTCTGGTGGAACCGCGAGCAGGCTGAAGACTAAAACAACGGCCAACTTCAGCCGTACTGGCAAGCCCGGAATCGCCCTGCGATTCCGGGCTTTTTTAATGCCGTGCAGGCGGCCCAGCAGAAGCGTGCACAAAGACGCCGACGACGCTAGACTCATAAGCGAGATATCACAAACGACAAGGTCAGGGAGGACCCATGCGTCGATCACACGCCTTCACACTGCTGGAACTGCTCGTCACGCTTGCCCTGCTTGCCCTGCTGACATCGCTGGCTGCGCCGCCCATGGCCCGGCTGGTCGCCGACCAGCACCTCAGCAGCCAGGCCAACAGTTGGCTTGGCCTGGCGTTGTACGCGCGCCAGGAGGCCATGCGTCAGGGCCGCCCCGTGCAACTGTGTCAATGGCGTGACAACCGCTGCATCAGTGACAACCACACCCCCTGGAGCGTGCTGCCAATCACTGCCGACAGTGACCAGGACATCCTGCGCAGCCTGCAGTTAAGCGGCCGGGCCATTCGCCAGCACAGCAACCGCCGTCGCTATGTGTTCCACCCGCGCGGGCATGCCACCAACGGCAATCTCACCCTGTGTGACAGCCAGAGCCGGGTACAGGCCCGCCGGGTGGTGCTCAACATGGCCGGCCGGCCCCGCGTGCAACGTCTGCCCGCGCCCGGCGCCTGTCCGCAATAAAGCTTAAAGGAAACGCTGATTAATTCGTCGCGCTTCAGACGTGACGAATTAATCAGCGTTTCCTTTATAAAGGGGTCACGATTGGTGCAAGGCGTGATACGCTATGGGGCAGGTCGCAGGGCCAACATCCAACAAATCAAAAACATGGGTGAGGAGACAGTAAAGGTGAGCAAACTGATTGATATTCTGAAAAGCATCGGCGGCGGCATTAAAAAGGGCCTGTCGGTGCTTGTCGCCAACACCGCGGGGATTATTGTGGTGGTAGCGCTGCTGGCATCGGCCGTCCTGCTGGGCACCATCGCCTGGCCGATGGCCACCGAATACATCCAGGGTGAGCGCCGCGATGATGCCCGCCAGACGCTGGTCATGCTGGCCGAGGGACTGCATCGCTGCCACGAGGAAACCGGCAGCTATCAGGACCCGGCCTGCCCCTCGTTCCCGCAAGACAGCACGGAGGGCTACTACCAGATTTCAGCTAACGTACTGAGTG
>PWYF01000063.1 GCA_003567955.1 Thiotrichales bacterium | reverse complement strand
GGCCTGATCGCCGGCTGCGCTTCCACACCGGAAGCCGAGCCTGCACCGGAACCCGAACCCGAGGTTGAACAGGAGCGCTCAGAGCCGCGTCCCGCCCCTGAGGGTAACTACACGGTGCGTACGGGCGACAGCCTGTGGCGCATTTCCGCGCGTGGCGAAGTCTACGGCAACGCCTACAAGTGGCCGCTGATTTTCCGTGCCAACAGCGACAAGATCGAGGACGCTGACCTGATCTTCCCGGGTCAGGAGCTCAGCTATCCGCGTAACGTTTCCCAGAGCGCCGAAGACGCGGCCATTGAGCATGCGCGTACTCGTGGTGCCTGGCAGCTTGGTCGCGTGGAAGAGTCCGATCAGCGATACCTGCGCCGCAACCGCTAGGTTCGGCAAGGGTTCCACAAAGAAGGCCCCGCAAGGGGCCTTTTTTGTGTCTGTGAGCAGCGCGAGGATGGAGCGATATGGATGAAGTAGCCGCACGTTTTCTGGTCTCAGGCCGGGTCCAGGGCGTGTATTTCCGCGGCGCGACCCGGGAACAGGCACTGGCGCTGGGTATAGGCGGCCACGCGCGCAATCTGCCCGATGGCCGCGTCGAGGTGGTCGCCGCCGGCACGCCCGAAGCGCTGACCCAACTCGATCAATGGCTGCATGAAGGCCCCCCGGCGGCCCGGGTAGACGAGGTGCAGCGCGAGGCCTGGAGCGACGAGGTGCCTGCCGGCTTCGCAATTGCATAGCCCCGCTTCGCGGGGCTGTCTAGAGTCTAAGGTCTAAAGTCTTAAGACGTCTTAAGACCTGAAACCTTAGACATAAAACACCCCGCGAAGCGGGGCAGGGGTTAATTTGGCGCCCAACGACCGTTGAGGGCGCGGAGCACTTTCAGGGGGTAGTCATGACGGCCGAGGCTGCCGTTGTAGCGTGCCAGGGCCCGGATCAGGTCGCCGTTTTCCTTGTCCAGATAATGGCGCAGAATGGCGCAGCCCATGCGCAGGTTGGTGTTGATGTGGAACAGGTTGTCATCCGGGCGGCCGATTTCATCCAGCCAGAAGGGCATGACTTGCATCAGACCTCGGGCGCCGACGACTGAAATCGCGAAGCGCTCAAACGCGCTTTCCACCTCAATGACGGCCAGCACCAGCTCCGGTTGCAGGTCGGCCTTGTGTGCTTCCCGATAAATGGCCCGCAGCAATTCCAGCCGTTCCACAGGGTCGTCAATGAAAGCGGCCAGGCGATTTGATTTATCGGCCAGCCAGACTTCGGCGGCGTAGCGATCGTTGAAGCCATCATCGGCTTCCATCGCGGTCATGACAGCCTCGCGCAGTTCAGAGCTCGGGCTGTTTTGCCCCACCTCTTGCGCGGCGACAGGGGGTGCCATCCCGGCCAGCGCCAGCCCGATCAGAAAGATCGAGCGGGTCGGCCAGCGGCGCGTCAGTCGAGCTCGGCGCGAATCTGTTGCGTCAGCCATTGCAGTAGCTCCTCCCGGGGGCGGGTGGCAGCTTCACTGTCACGACGGCCTCGATACTCCAGGGTGCCGTCGTCGAGTCCGCGTTCGCTGATGACCAGCCGATGGGGGATGCCGATCAGCTCCATATCGGCAAACATCGCGCCGGGCCGCAGGCCCCGATCATCCAGCAGCACTTCAAGTCCGGCTTCGGTGAGTTGTTGATGCAAGGCCAGTGCCGCTTCGCGAACCCGGGCGGATTTGCCGAAGTTGATCGGGCACAGGGCGAGCTGGAAGGGGGCGATGGGGGTGGGCCAGATAATGCCCTGTTCATCATGATTCTGTTCTATGGCGGCGGCAACCACACGGGAGACCCCGATGCCGTAACATCCCATCACTGCGGGCTGTTCGCGGCCCTGTTCGTCGGTGACGGTGGCCTGCATGGCCTCACTGTAACCGGTGCCGAGCTGGAAGATGTGGCCGACCTCTATGCCACGGGCAATTTCCAGTTGGCCCTGGCCATCCGGGCTGGGGTCGCCGGCGACCACTTCGCGCAGGTCGGCGACTTCCGGCAAGGCGACGTCACGCCCCCAGTTGATGCCGAAGTAATGTTTGTCGTCAGTGTTGGCGCCTGCTGCGAAATCGCTCATCACCGCCACCGCGCGATCGACAACGCAGGGGATGGGCAAATTGACCGGGCCCAGCGAGCCGGGACCGGCGCCAATGGCCTTGCGGATTTCTTCCTCCCCGGCCAGTTCAAACTCATCGGCTACCTGAGCAAGGCGGGTTGCCTTGATGTCATTGAGCGTGTGGTCACCACGCACGACCAGGGCCACCAGGCCGCCCTCGCTGGCCCGAACGATCAGCGTCTTGACGGTTTTCTCCACGGGCAGCTTGTAGTCGCGCACCAGGTCTTCGATGCTGCGGGCGCCGGGGGTATCCACCAGGTGCATCTGCTCGGTTGGTGCGGGGGCTTTTCCATCGGGGGCGAGGGCTTCGGCGAGTTCGACATTGGCGGCATAGTCGCTGCCGGTGGAGAAGGCAATGGCATCCTCGCCGGAATCGGCCAGCACATGAAACTCGTGCGAGGCGCTGCCGCCGATGTTACCTGTATCCGCCTCTACCGCCCTGAAGTGCAGACCGCAGCGCTCGAAAATACGACTGTAGGTGCGATACATGAGCTCGTAGGTTGCGGCCAGCGAGTCGCGATCAAGGTGAAAGGAATAGGCGTCTTTCATAAGAAATTCACGGGCCCGCATAACGCCGAAGCGCGGCCGGATTTCGTCCCGGAACTTGGTCTGGATCTGGTAGAAGTTCACGGGCAACTGGCGATAGCTGCGGATTTCATTACGGAAGACATCGGTGATGACTTCCTCGTGGGTGGGCCCGAGGCAGAAATCACGCTCATGGCGGTCGTGGATGCGCAGCAATTCGGCGCCGTATTTTTCCCAGCGCCCGGATTCCTGCCACAGTTCGGCCGGCTGCACCATGGGCATGTGCAGTTCCAGCGCACCGCTGTTGTCCATTTCCTGGCGCACGATGGCCTCGACCTTGCGCAGCACCCGCCAGCCCAGTGGCATCCAGGTGTACAGGCCCGAGGCCAGGCGGCGGATCATGCCCGAGCGCAGCATGAGCTGGTGGCTGATTATTTCAGCGGCAGCGGGGGTTTCACGGGTGGTCGCGAGGTGAAATCGGGACAACTGCATGGTTTTTTTATCCGGTTGTTGCCAGGTCAGCGACACAGCGTTTCTGCCCGGCTGACTTTTCTCCAGAGTGTCGGCATGACGTGGACCAAATCCCGCGCATTCTCACTTGTTTCGACGTGAAGGCACAAGTTTGTTTGCCGCGTCCCCTGTGGATATTTATACTGTGCAATTACCCATGATCGTGGCATGCGCCCCGAAGGCCCTGCACGATCAACTCCCCGAGCCTGACTGGAGATGCAAGGCGTGGAACTCACCGGTGCCGAAATACTCGTCCGCTGCCTGAAGGAAGAAGGCGTCAAACACGTGTTTGGCTATCCTGGCGGGGCAGTGCTCAATATTTACGACACGCTTAACGCCCAGGACGACGTCGACCATATTCTGGTGCGCCATGAGCAGGGGGCTACCCATGCCGCTGATGGTTATGCCCGCGCGACCGGCAAACCCGGTGTCGTGCTGGTGACCTCGGGTCCCGGCGCGACCAATGCCGTGACCGGGATTGCCACCGCTTTCATGGACTCCATCCCGATGGTGATTATCACCGGGCAGGTCCCCACGCACGCGATTGGCAGCGATGCCTTTCAGGAAGTGGACGCGGTGGGGATCACCCGCCCCTGCGTCAAGCACAATTTCCTGGTCAAGGATATCAAGGATCTGGCCCTGACCATGAAAAAGGCCTTTCATGTGGCGACCACCGGTCGACCGGGTCCGGTGGTGGTGGATGTGCCCAAGGACGTGACCACCGACCGCTACGCCTTTGAGTATCCGAAGAAAATCGAAATGCGTTCCTACAAGCCGGCGAGCAAGGGGCATACGGGTCAGGTGCGCAAGGCCATGGATATGATCCTGGCCGCCCGCAAGCCGATGATCTACAGCGGCGGCGGTGTGGTGCTGGACAAGTCCCATGAGGTGTTTACCGAGTTCTGTCGTCTGCTGGGTTATCCGGTCACCAATACGCTGATGGGCCTGGGCGCCTTCCCCGGCACTGATCCGCAGTTTGTGGGCATGCTCGGCATGCATGGCACCTACGAAGCCAATATGGGCATGCACCACTGTGACGTGCTGATTGCCATCGGCGCGCGCTTCGATGATCGCGTGACCGGCAATATCGAGAAATTCTGCCCCCACGCGCAGATTGTGCACATCGATATTGATCCGTCCTCCATTGCCAAGACGGTGAAGGTGGACGTGCCCATTGTGGGCGCGGTCGGGCCGGTGTTGCGCCAGCTTAACCGCATGATCCGGGAGTCGGAGCGCAAGCCTGATGAAAAAGCCCTGGCTGAGTGGTGGAAGCAGATTGAAGAATGGCGGGCAACGGATTGTCTGCGTTACGACCGCGCCAGCAAACGCATCAAGCCGCAATATGTGATGGAAGAGCTCTATCGCGTGACCGGCGGCAAGGCCTATGTGACCTCCGACGTGGGCCAGCATCAGATGTGGGCGGCCCAGTTCTACAAGTTTGATCTGCCCAATCGCTGGATCAATTCCGGCGGTCTCGGCACCATGGGCTTTGGTCTGCCAGCGGCGCTGGGTGTGAAGCTTGCGCTGCCGGATGAGGAAGTGGTCTGCGTCACTGGCGAGGCCAGTATCATCATGTGTATCCAGGAGTTGTCTACCGCGCTTCAGTACGGTTTGCCGGTGAAGGTGGTAAATCTCAACAACGGCTATATGGGTATGGTTCGCCAGTGGCAGGAGTTCTTCTACCAGAAGCGCTATGCCATGTCCTATATGGAGGCCTTGCCGGATTTCGTCAAGCTGGCGGAGAGCTTCGGTCATGTGGGCATGAAGATAGAAAAGCCCGGCGACGTGACCGGGGCACTGGAAGAGGCGATGGCCATGAAGGACCGGCTGGTGTTCATGGATTTCATCACGGACCCGGAAGAAAACGTCTATCCCATGATCCCGGCTGGTGCGGGCCAGAACGAGATGATTCTGGTCTGATTCCGCTTATCACTGCGTCACGGCCCGGGGCCGTGACGCCATTCTGAGGAACAGGCAACAATGCGGCATATTCTGTCGATATTGCTCGAAAATGAGTCCGGCGCGCTGTCTCGTGTCGCGGGCCTTTTTTCGGCGCGTGGCTACAACATCGAGTCCCTGACGGTGGCGCCGACAGAGGATCCCTCGTTGTCGCGCATGACGCTGGTAACCTCGGGCAGTGACGAGGTCATTGAGCAGATCATGAAGCAGGTCAACAAGCTGATCGATGTGGTCAAGCTGGTATTGTTGACCGAGAGTGACCATATCGAGCGTGAACTGATGCTGGTCAAGACCCAGGCACGTGGCGAGGCCCGCGAGGAGGTCAAGCGACTGGCGGATATCTTTCGTGCCCGGATCATTGATGTTGATGCAGGCACTTATACGGTGGAAGTGACCGGCACCGGCCAGAAGCTTGACGCCTTCCTGGAGGCCGTGGGTGCGGCCAACGTAATTGAGGTGGTGCGGACCGGGCTGTCCGGTATCGGTCGCGGCGATAACGCCCTGCGAGTCTGAGCGTATTTATCAAGGTGGGCGGTCTGTGCGTGCGAACGCAGGGCCGCCCGGATTTTTTAACCGACAATGATTGAGGATACTCCGGCGATGATGAATGTTTACTACGATAAGGATGCCGACCTTTCCATTATCAAGGGCAAGAAGGTGGCGGTGCTCGGCTACGGCTCCCAGGGGCACGCGCATGCCAATAACCTCAAGGAGTCCGGGGTGTCGGTGGTTGTGGGGCTGCGGGAAGGTTCCGGTTCCGCGGCCAAGGCCAGGGATGCCGGGCTCGAGGTGGCTTCGCTGGAGGACGCCGTCAAGGCGGCCGATGTGATCATGGTGCTGGCGCCTGACGAACACCAGGGCGCGCTTTATCAGGATGTGATCAAACCCCATGCTCGCAAGGGGGTGGCGCTGGCCTTTGCGCATGGTTTCAATATCCATTTCGGCCAGATTGAGCCGCGTGAAGATATGGATGTGATCATGATTGCGCCCAAGGGCCCGGGGCATCTGGTGCGCTCGACCTATGTCGATGGTGGCGGGGTGCCAAGCCTGATCGCGGTGCATCAGGATTGTTCCGGTCAGGCACGTGATATTGCCCTGTCCTACGCTTCTGCCAATGGTGGTGGTCGTGCCGGGGTGATCGAGACCACCTTCCGGGAGGAGACCGAGACCGATCTGTTCGGTGAGCAGACCGTGCTCTGTGGTGGCGTTTCGGCACTGGTTGAAGCCGGGTTTGAAACCCTGGTTGAAGCCGGATATGCCCCGGAAATGGCCTATTTCGAGTGCCTGCACGAACTCAAGTTGATTGTGGATCTGCTCTACGAGGGCGGGATCGCCAATATGCGCTATTCGGTGTCCAATACTGCTGAATACGGAGATGTGAGCCGCGGGCGGCGGATTATCAACGAGCAGTCACGCAAGGCCATGAAGGAAATTCTGGCCGAAATCCAGAGTGGCAGTTTTGCACGCGAGTTTATTCTTGAGAATGTGGCGGGTAACCCCACCCTCAAGGCGCATCGCCGGCTCAGTGAAGAGCACGAAATCGAGCAGGTGGGTTCACGTCTGCGTGGCATGATGCCCTGGATTACCAGCAATCGCCTGGTGGACAAGAGCCGCAACTGATTCGGCGGTGTCAGGGATATGTACAGACAACGCAGGCCGACGGCCTGCGTTGTCTGTTTGGTAAACAGCTATAGTATTTGCCGGAGTGGCCCCCAGCGATGAGCCAGGTCTATTACCCCCGTTTTTCCGGTCGCCTCTGGCCCCGGTTGCTGCCATGTGTGCTGGCGGCCGGCTTGCTCATGATCTGGCCCGGATGGTGGGCTGCGGTTCCTCTCTGGGTGGTCGCCGGGTGGCTGGTGGCGCGCTTTTATGATCCCTACCGGGAGATTCCCTCAACGCCCATGGCGCTGGTCAGCCCCGTGGATGGTGTGGTTGAGTCCGTCGCTCGCGTCAATGATGACTATATCAATCGCCAGGCCCTGAAGTTGCGACTGGGTGTGCACTGGTTTGGCGCCTACTCGCTGCGCAGCCCCGCCGAAGGCAAGGTGCAGGATCTGGGTCGTTTGCCGCCTGAAGCCGACTGCTGCGGGCGTATGCGAATCCATACCGACGAGGGGCATGATGTGGTGATGGTGCTGAGAGGCGGGCGCTGGGCCCGTCGTGGCCTGGTTCGGGTGCCGGTGGGTGAGCGTGTGGGGCAGGGACAGCGCCTGGGGAGTACGCGCGGACTGCATGCAGTGGAACTGTACGTGCAGGATCGTGCCCGCGCTCGCATTGAACCAGGGGCGCGGGTGCGTGCAGGCAGTGATACGCTGGCACTGCTCAACCATGATTGAGTCCGGGTCGGGAGGGCCGTCATGAAGACAGACAAGTCGGCATCGACCAGGCAGGGCACGGCCGCGGGGTCGCGCCGGCGCAAGGGGATTTACCTGTTGCCCAACCTGTTTACCACGGCCGCATTATTCGCCGGCTTTTTCGCTATGGTTTCGGCCATTGATGGCAATTTTCAAGCCGCCGCCATAGCGATTTATGTGGCCATGGTGCTGGATGGGCTGGATGGTCGGGTGGCGCGCCTGACCAATACCCAGACTGACTTCGGCAAGGAGTTTGACAGCCTGGCCGATATGGTGAGCTTTGGTCTGGCACCCGGCCTGGTGGTGTATATCTGGGCTTTCAGTGACATGCAGGAGATGGGCTGGTACTGGTTCCAGCTCGGCTGGCTGGCGGCTTTTGTCTATACCGCCTGTGCCGCATTGCGGCTGGCGCGTTTCAATACCCAGGCCGGCAACCCGGAGGACAAGCGCTATTTTCGTGGTTTGCCCAGCCCTTCCGGCGCCGCCATTGTGGCCGGCACGGTCTGGTTTTTTGATGACATGGGGGTGAGCGGCGCCAGCATGGCGCTGCCCACCCTGCTGATCACCACGACCGCCGGCGCGCTGATGGTCAGTAACCTCAGTTACTACAGTTTTCAGGACATCAAGCTTAACGAGCGGGTGCCGTTTACCTATATTCTTGGCGTGGTGCTGGTCTTTACCCTGATTGCGGTCAATCCGCCGCTGGTGCTGTACAGCCTGTTCGGATTGTATGTGCTTTCGGGGCCGGCGCTGGCAGGGTATCGTGGATGGCGTAAATATCGTGAACGCCGTGCCTGAACCCGGGCAGGCCGTGCGGGTCAACATGCCATGCTGGGCGGGAGCAGCCTGAAGATGGATCATCAACGCCAGGGCGCTTATCTGCGGGCCATGGGTATTGTGCCCTGGCGACTTGCTTCGTCCCCGGCACAGACGAGCCCGACGGATCACGACAAGCTCGCGGCAGCGGCCGGGCCTGTAAATGATCCGGTGGATGTTTCCGGGGTCTCACCTGATATTCCGGAGCCGGCTTCGCTACAGCAGGCACCGGCAAACGATGTTGCCGGCATGGACTGGCACGCGCTGGACCAGACCGTTGCCGGTTGTACCCGCTGTGCGCTGAGCCAGGGCCGGACGCAGACCGTGTTTGGTGTCGGTGATCGGCAGGCCCGTTTGATGGTGATTGGCGAAGCCCCGGGCGCCGAGGAGGACCGCCGTGGCGAGCCTTTTGTCGGGCGCGCCGGTGGCCTGCTGGATAATATGCTGCTGGCCATGGGCCAGCCGCGGGGGCAAGTGTTCATTGCCAATATCGTCAAGTGTCGTCCGCCCGGCAATCGGGACCCGGTTGGCGAGGAGGCCGCGGCCTGTGCGCCCTATCTTAATCGCCAGATTGAACTGGTGGCGCCGGAAGTGATCCTGGCGGTGGGGCGGATTGCAGCCCAGCGCTTGCTGGAAACGGATGAGGCGGTGGGACGGCTGAGGGGACGGATGCATGAGTTGAGCCTGCCCGGCGGTGAGCGGCGCGTGCCGCTGGTGGTCACTTATCACCCGGCCTATTTGTTGCGCACCCCCGAGCACAAGGCTCGGGCCTGGGAAGACCTCAAGCTGGCCATGAGCGTATTGGGAGGTGCGGTGTGAGCGCGGTGGCCGGGCATGAGGCGTGTTCCTGCCGGCCGCTGGATGAACAGGATCTTGAGCGGGTCGTGGGGATAGAGCGCCGCAGCTACGATTATCCGTGGAGCTCCGGCGTTTTTCGTGAATGCCTGCGCGCAGGCTATTGCATGTGGGGGGCGTTTGCGGACTCGGAGCTCGTCGGTTACTGCGTGATGTCCGTGGCCGTGGGTGAAGCGCATATTCTCAATATCTGCGTGGATCCAGATCACCGTCGCAGCGGCATTGCCTGGCAATTGATGATGAATATGCTGGATGTGGCCCGGGCGCATACGGCGGATACCATGTTGCTGGAAGTGCGGCCCTCCAACCGTGGTGCGCGGGCGCTTTATCAGGCCATGGGTTTCAGGCGCGTGGGTGTGCGCACAGGCTACTACCCCGGTCGCAATGGTCGCGAGGACGCCTGGATTCTGGCGCTTCCCGTATAGATTTCAGTTGTCCGGCGACCGGCCCGCCCGGCGTGGCCGGGCGCTGTGTATTGATCAGGGATAAAAAGGGATATGAGCAAGCCACAGGCTGAATACGAACGGCGACGCACTTTTGCGATTATTTCCCATCCGGATGCCGGCAAGACCACCCTCACCGAACAGCTGCTGCTGTTCGGCGGGGCAATTCAGCTGGCGGGCACGGTCAAGGGCCGCAAGGCCAGCCGCCATGCCACCTCCGACTGGCTGAAGATGGAGCAGGAACGGGGCATTTCGGTGACTACCTCGGTGATGCAGTTCCCGCACCGCGACCGTATCGTGAACCTGCTTGATACGCCGGGCCATGAAGACTTCTCCGAGGATACCTATCGCACGCTCACGGCTGTGGACTCGGCGTTGATGGTGATCGATTGCGCCAAGGGCGTGGAGTCGCGCACGGTGAAGCTGATGGAAGTCTGCCGCATGCGGGATACCCCGGTGCTGACTTTCATCAACAAGCTTGATCGCGAAGGCCGCGACCCCGTGGACCTGATGGATGAGGTGGAATCCGTGCTGGGCATCCAGTGTGCGCCGGTGACCTGGCCCATTGGCATGGGCAGTCGGCTGCGGGGTGTGTATCACCTGCAGCAGGACCGTATTTATCTTTATCGACCGGAACGCCTCGGCCGGGCGGCCGATGACGATACCATCGACGGGCTGGACAGCGCGGAAGTCGACACGGTACTGGGCGAGGGTGTGGCCGCGGAACTGCGTGAGGAAATCGAGTTGCTGCGCGGCGCCAGCCACAGCTTTGAAGTGGATGCGTTTCTGGCCGGGCGCCTGACACCCGTGTATTTCGGCTCGGCGGTGAATAACTTCGGAGTGCGGGCGATGCTTGATGATTTCGTGGATTATGCCCCCGCCCCGGGCCCGCGGGCCGCCACCAGCCGTGAAGTGCGGCCGGAGGAACCTCGCCTGACCGGTTTCGTGTTCAAGGTGCAGGCCAATATGGATCCGGCACACCGTGACCGTATTGCCTTCATGCGGCTTTGTTCAGGCAAGTTCAGCAAGGGCATGAAGCTCTACCATGTCCGCGCTGGCAAGCAGGTTCGAATATCTGATGCCCTGACCTTCATGGCCGGTGAGCGCGATCATGTCGGCGAGGCCTGGGCCGGGGATATTATCGGGATTCATAACCACGGCACCATCAGCATCGGGGATACTTTCAGCGAAGGCGAAAAGCTGTCTTTCACGGGGATTCCCAATTTTGCCCCGGAACTGTTCCGGCGGGTATTGCCCCGTGACCCCCTGCGCACCAAGGCGCTTTACAAGGGGCTGGAGCAGCTCTGCGAGGAGGGCGCCACCCAGTTCTTCCGACCCGTCAATGGCAATGACCTGATTCTGGGTGCGGTGGGGCAGTTGCAATTCGATGTGGTGGCGCACCGACTCAAGGGTGAATACGGGGTTGATTGCCGCTTTGAGCCGGTGCAGGTGGCGACCGCGCGTTGGGTCGTCTGTGATGACGCGCGTCAGCTGGCCACGTTCCGGGATCGCGTTACGGAGAACCTGGCCGAGGACCACAGTGGCGCGCTGGTGTACGTGGCACCGACCATGGTGAACCTGGACCTGACGCGGGAGCGCTGGCCCGATATTGAATTCCGGGCCACCCGGGATCACAGCACCGGTGTGGATGACTGAAGCAGTTCCAGCAGGGCCTGACCGGCCCGCGACAGACTGCGCTCGCGGTGACGGACTATGCCCAGTTCGCGGCGCATGCGAATGCCTTCAGGATGCAGTGTGATGAGTTCATGCTCATCGACCATGGTCGCCGGCAAAACGCCCCAGCCCATGCCGATGCTGACCAGCATGCGGATGGTTTCCAGATAATTGGTCGACAGCCGGGCTTGCAGGCTGACACCGTGGCCGGCGAAGGCCTCGTCGATCAGGGTGCGGGTATAGGTGCTGTGGTCGGGCAGGATACTCGGCCATTCTCCCAGCGTTGCTGCCAGCGGTTGCCTGTCATCGGCCAGGTGATGATCGGGGGCCACGGTCACCACCAGCGGGTCCGGCCAGATACTGCGGGTATCCAGTGCCGACGACGGCGCCAGTGGCAGGGTGACCACGGCCAGTTCCAGGTCGCCGCGCTCTACCGCCTGCGCGGCACTTTCCGAATCCATAAAACGGATATCCAGATCGACGTCGGGATAGCGGCTGGCAAAGGCGCGCAACGTGGGCGGCAATCGGTGCAGGCCGACATGGTGGCTGGTGGCCATCAGCAGGGGTCCGGTGACATGGTCGCCCAGTTGTGACAGGGCCCGGCGGGTGTCCTGCAGCTCCAGCACGATACGCCGGGCCCGGGGCAGCAGGGCGCGACCGGCTTCGGTGAGGCTCACATGACGTGCGATACGGTCAAACAGCCTGACGCCGAGCTGGTGTTCCAGCGCAGCCACACGCTTGCTGACCGCTGGCTGGGTCAGGTGGAGGCCCTGAGCCGCGCTGGAAAACGAGCCGGTCTCGGCCACTTGCAGAAACGCCTGGAGATTCTGGATGTCCATAACCCGAAAGCATATAGATTCCATAATGGAATGCAAAGTATAAAAACTATGAATTTGAGTTATGTATCAGGCGTCACTAGAATACCCGCACACGCCAACGATCAGGTGCACAGATGAGCGGCAAGACACTCTACGACAAGTTGTGGGACTCGCATGAAGTCGAGCGGCGCGATGATGGCACCAGCCTGCTCTACATCGATCGCCAGCTGGTGCATGAGGTGACTTCACCCCAGGCCTTTGAAGGGCTGCGTCTGGCCGGTCGCAAGCCCTGGCGCGTGGACGCCAATCTTGCGGTGCCCGATCACAACGTGCCTACCCTGAATCGCCGGCTCGGCGTGACTGACCCCGTGTCGCGGGCGCAGCTTGATGCCCTGGACGAGAACTGCGAGGCCTTTGGCATTCGCAAGTTCGACATGAATGACCCCCGCCAGGGCATTGTGCATATCATCGGTCCGGAGCAGGGGCTGACCCAGCCCGGCATGACCATTGTCTGTGGTGACTCGCATACCGCCACCCATGGCGCTTTTGGCGCCCTGGCCTTCGGTATCGGCACCTCCGAGGTGGAGCATGTGCTGGCCACCCAGACCCTGGTGATGAAGAAATCCAAAAGCATGCGCATTCGCGTGCGCGGCCATGTCGCCCCCGGCATCACCGCCAAGGATATTGTGCTCAATATTATCGGCACCATTGGTACCGCTGGCGGCACCGGCTTCACCATCGAGTTTGCCGGCGAGGCGATTGAGGCACTTTCCATGGAAGGCCGCATGACGGTCTGCAATATGGCGATCGAGGCCGGCGCCCGTGCGGGCTTTGTGGCCGTGGATGACAAGACCATTGAATATGTCCGGGGGCGACCGCTGGCGCCCACGGGAGAGAAATGGGAGATGGCGGTCAGCGCCTGGCGTCAACTGCGTTCCGATCCGGATGCGCAATTTGACCGTGAAGTGGAGATCGACGCCGCCGATATCCGGCCGCAGGTCACCTGGGGGACCTCCCCGGGGATGGTGGTGCCGGTGGATGGCCAGGTCCCGGACCCGGCGGGCGAAAGCGACCCGGTGCGGGCCAATGGCTACCGACGCGCACTTGAATACATGGCGCTTGAACCGGGCACGCGCATGACCGATATCCGGCTGGACAAGATTTTTATCGGCTCCTGCACCAATGCGCGGATCGAGGATTTACGTGCCGCCGCGCAACAGCTTGAGGGTCGGCGTATTGCCGACAACATCAAGCTGGCGATGGTGGTGCCCGGCTCCGGCCTGGTCAAGCGACAGGCGGAGGAAGAAGGCCTGGACCGGGTGTTTACCGAAGCCGGCTTTGAATGGCGCGAGCCGGGCTGCTCCATGTGCCTGGCCATGAATGCCGACCGCCTGGAACCGGGTGAGCGTTGCGCCTCGACTTCGAACCGCAATTTCGAGGGCCGTCAGGGGCAGGGGGGACGGACCCATCTGGTCAGTCCGGCGATGGCTGCCGCAGCCGCCGTGGCCGGTCATTTCGTGGATATACGGCAAACCGAGGCCGCACAGGAGAACGCCTGATGGAAGCCTTTCGCAAACATACGGGCAGGGTGGCGCCGCTGGATCGGGATAATGTGGATACTGACGCCATCATTCCCAAGCAGTATCTCAAGTCCATCAAGCGCACCGGGTTTGGCCCCAACCTGTTCGACGACTGGCGCTATCTGGACCCGGGTGGTCTGGATGTGGACAACAGCACGCGGCGGCTTAACCCGGACTTTGTGCTTAATCAGCCCTGTTACCAGGGTGCCAGCATCCTGCTGACGCGCGAGAATTTCGGCTGCGGCTCATCGCGGGAGCATGCTGTGTGGGCCTTGATGGATGACGGCTTCCGGGTGGTGATTGCGCCGAGCTACGCCGATATTTTCTACAACAACAGTTTCAAGAACGGGCTGTTGCCGGTGACATTGCCCGATGCGGCCGTGGATCAGCTTTTTGGTGAGGAGGCCGAAGCGCCCGACGGTTATGAGTTGACCGTGGACCTTGAATCGCAGACGGTGACCACGCCGGCGGGGGAAAGCTTTGATTTCGAAATCGATGCCTTCCGTCGGCGCTGCCTGCTCGAGGGACTGGACGATATCGCGCTGACGCTGAAACAAGCCGACGCTATCCGCGCCTACGAGGTCAAACGCCGCGAGCAGGCCCCATGGCTGTTTGCCGAGTAACTGCCAATTTTAAAAGCGAAACATGAAGGGCATGAAGTACATAAAGAACGTGAAGAAATGATAATGAGACAAGGATCAATATTATTTACCCTTCATGCTCTTCATAGCCTTCATGTTC
>PWYF01000140.1 GCA_003567955.1 Thiotrichales bacterium | reverse complement strand
TGCTGTTTGAAGCCGTGGGGGTGTCCGATCGTCTGGCCGAGCTCAATCGCGAGGCCGAAGCAAGACAGGTCGCCCTGATACGCGGTACCACGGGTCGCGGGAGCGACGGGACTTTGGATGACACACTGGAGACCCTGGTCGCGGCCGGTTTGGTCGGGGCGGCAGTCAATATTGCCATGCGCTGGGTGCTGGCCGATTATGAGCAGTCCCTGGACGAGGTGGTTGCCAGTCTGGTGGTGTTTTATGAGGCCCTGGGAAAGTACATGAGTGAGCACGAAGGTCGAAACAAATGATTGAATGGAGTGAGTCGCAACAGTCGATCCGCCAGATGGTGCGTGATTTCGTGGAAAAGGAAATCGTGCCTGGTCTGGATGAGATTGAATATAACGGGGTGCCGCCCTACGACATTCTGCGCAAGATGATCCGCACCTTTGGCATGGATGAACTGGCGCGTCAGAATTTTGACAAGCAGATTGCCCGCGACCGGGCAGTTGAAGCCGGTGAGGTGTCCGAACAGCCGCAGGCAGACAAGGGGGGCTCCGGCGCGGGCGGCGAGCGTGCGGCCATGACCCTGATTCCGATTATCGAGCTCAGTCGTCATGCCCAGGGTCTGGTGACCGCCATGGGTGTGTCCATGGGGCTGACCGGCGGCGCCATCATGAGCAAGGGGACGATTGAACAGAAGGAGCGCTGGGCGCTGGATTTGCTGACGCTGGACAAGGTCGGTGCCTGGGCGATCTCCGAGCCCAATGCCGGTTCCGATGCCTTTGGCCAGATGAAAACGCTGGCCCGCCGGGATGGCGAGGGGGGCTACATCATCAATGGCAACAAGACATGGATCACCAACGGCCCCTTTGCCGACACCATCGTATTGATTTGCAAACTGGATGAAGACGGGGTGGCGCCGGAGGATCGCAAGATCGTGTCGTTCATTCTGGATTCGGGTATGCCGGGGCTGGAGCAATCAAAGCCCTTCAAGAAGATGGGGATCGGTTCCTCGCCGACCGGCGAGCTGTTCCTCAAGGATGTCCATGCCGGCCCCGAGCGTCTGCTGGGCGGCAGTGAGGCCGGCTATGGCCGCTCGGGTGCCAAGAGCACCTTCATGCAGGAACGCGCCGGTGTGGCAGCGATGGCGCTGGGTATGGTAGAGCGGGCACTGGAGTTGTCGGTGGGGTACGCCAATGAGCGGGTGCAGTTCGGCCGGGCCATTGGTGACAACCAGCTGGTGCAGCTCAAGTTGGCAAAGATGGAAGTCGCCCGCGTCAATCTGCAGAATATGGTGTTCCGCTATATTGAAACCATGGCTGAGGGTCGGCAGATGACCCTGGCCGAGGCCTCGGCGATGAAGCTCTACGCCGCGCAAACCGCGATGGAGGTGGCCACCGAGGCGGTACAGGTTCACGGTGGCTATGGCTATATGCGTGAATCACGGGTGGAACAGTTGATGCGGGATGCCAAGATCCTGCAGATTTATGCCGGTACGGATGAGATGCAGGTGATCGCCATTGCCCGTGATTTGCGCCAGCGCGCCGGGACTTGATCCGGATCATGGAGCGCCTCGCGCTTAACTGCGCAATATGGTCCCCGTGACGGATAATAATTTCTGGCGGCTCGCGGGCCGATACTGAAGCAGGAGTCCAGTGATGTCGGACACACATGGCGGCGCGGTTGTTGCGGCCCATCTTCGCCAGGCGGGGATTACCCACCTGTTCACACTTTGCGGGGGCCATATTTCGCCCATTCTGGTGGAGGCCAAGCGCCAGGGTATTCGAGTGGTGGATGTGCGCAGTGAGGCCAGTGCGGTATTTGCCGCCGATGCCCATGCCCGCCTGACCGGTCGCCCGGGCGTGGCGGTGGTCACTGCCGGGCCCGGTGTGACCAACACCATTACCGCAGTCAAGAATGCCCAGATGGCGCAGTCGCCGGTGGTGATTATCGGTGGCGCCACACCAACGCTGCTCAAGAACCGGGGCTCGCTGCAGGATATTGACCAGCTCTCGCTGATGAAGTCACTGGTCAAGTGGCAGACATCTGTGCGCACGCTTCAACAGATGGACGAGGCCATGCGTTACGGTCTGTCCGTGGCTCGCGAGGGGGTGCCCGGACCGGTGTTTGTAGAGGCGCCGATTGATCTGCTGTATCCGCGTGCCATGGTGCGCGAGATGTTTGCCGAACAGGCCGGGATAGACCGCATGCCGGGGATGGCCGGCACGCTGTTGCGCGCGGCCATGAATACCTACCTCTGGCGCCAGGAGCGCCAGCCGGTGTTGCGCTGGCATCCCGGCTTTAGCGGCTGGCGTGATCGTGCCGGCGAAAGCCGGGCCGCCGGCCAGGTCAGCGAAGTCGCGCGCCTGCTTGCCGGTGCCGAACGCCCGGCGCTGGTGCTGGGTTCGCAAGTGCTGGTCAACCGCGACCAGGCTGGCGCTGCCCGGGTTGCCGAAGCGGTGGGCCGGCTTGGCGTGCCATGCTGGACCGGTGGGATGGCACGCGGTCTGCTGGGTGCGGAGCATGAGCTGCTGTTTCGTCACAAGCGTGGCAAGGCACTGGCCAGGGCCGATGTCGTGCTGGTAGCCGGCTTCCCCTTTGACTTTCGGATGGGTTACGGGCGGGGTTTTGCCCGCGGCGCGAAGATTATTTCGGTGAATCTGTCCCGTCATGATCTGAAGATGAACCGGCGTCCGGATGTGGCGGTGAACTGTCATCCCGGCGATTTCCTGACCCGGCTGGCGGATGAAGCCCGGCCCGGGGACTACTCGGCATGGATGCAAGGCCTGCGCGAGAGCGAGAACGCCCGCGAGGCCGAAATTGACGAACAGGCTGGTGCTGTCAGTGATGAAGGGATCAATCCGGTCGGGTTTTTCAGGAAGCTTGATGCCTGTCTGGATGAGGGCGATATTCTGGTCGTGGATGGCGGTGACTTTGTTGCCACGGGCGCCTACACCCTGAAGCCGCGTCAGCCGTTGTCATGGCTGGACCCTGGTGTGTATGGCACGCTCGGCGTGGGCGGGGGCTTTGCGCTCGGCGCCGGGATGGCGCGGCCTGATGACCGTATCTGGCTGATCTACGGCGACGGCTCTTCCGCCTACAGTCTGGCCGAATTTGATACCTACGTGCGCATGGGTATGGCGCCCATCGCGGTGGTGGGCACCGATGCCAGCTGGGGCCAGATTGCCCGTGAGCAGGAAGCAATGCTGGGTGACAATATCGGCACCTATTTGCGCAAGACCGACTATCAGGTTGTGGCCGAGGGTTACGGTGGCGAGGGCATTTTGGTCACCCGGGATGAGGATGTGCCAGCGGCGCTGGAGCAAGCCCGGACGACCGCCGCCACATCCTCAT
>PWYF01000040.1 GCA_003567955.1 Thiotrichales bacterium | reverse complement strand
TGGGGGGCGGATACCCGGATAATTTGGGGGTTCGGATAGCAGAGTGGCAACCCGTATTCAGCGCTTCTCGTCATTCCCGCGCAGGAACGTCATCCTCGACTCCGGTCGGGGACGGGAATCCGGAAACGCCCCGAAGCCCCCTGGGGCCCTGCCTGCGCGGGGACGACGGCATCACCCCCTCGACCCTTCATGCGCAGGCTTCTACCCCACCTCACCGCACCACAGCGTTATCCCGGCGGGCCACCAACCACACCAAACATCCGCAACTATTACATCTCGCGTAAATTTCGTGGCCATTTCGCGACTGTTGCTTTTTGGCCTGTCGGCGCGCGTCGCGGCTTGTCGGTTCTGCAGCGCTCCGTCCCGCGACCTAACCACCTAATCACGTAATCACGTAAAACGGCCGGCGGCGAAGCGCCGGCTAACAATATAACTCGTGCAGGGTCTGGATGATCTTCCGGGCGTTGGGGTCGGCCAGTGAATAGAAGACGGTCAGGCCCTCGCGCCGGGTGCTGACCAGGCCTTCGCTTCGCAGTCGCGCCAGGTGCTGGGAGAGGGCGGACTGGCTTAAGGGGACACGCTGGTTCAGCTCGCTGACCGAATGGGGGCCCTCCACCAACACACACATGATCATCAGCCGGTGGTGGTTGGCCAGCGCCTTGAGCAGGCGGGTGGCCTCACCGGCATTGTCGGCCATGGCTTCCATGTCCATGGGGGCATGTTTTTCCTGTGTTTGCATGGTGTCCGGGGCTCTCCTGATGCGCCTTTCCTGTGGCGGAATTCTAGCGTGAGGATATAAATAAGTAAATACTAATTTAGTATTGACTAATATATTGGACTGTGTCATTGTTTGCCCATGCGTCATGAACTGAGAACACAGGAGGCGGTGATGCAGCAGCCCAATGTAAAAGAATTTTTCCACGAGGACAGCTCGACCTGGTCGTATGTGGTCAGTGACCCGGAAACCGGCCGTGCGGCGGTGATTGATGCGGTGCTGGACTTTGACTCCAAGTCCGGGCGTACCGGCACTGGCAGTGTGGAGGAGATTATCGATTATGTGCGCGAGCACGACCTGAAGGTGGACTGGGTGCTGGAAACCCATGCCCATGCCGACCATCTCGCTGCCGCGCCCAGGGTGCGCGAGGCTCTGGGCGGCACCATCGCCATCGGCGAGGGCATCCGGCAGGTACAGGAGCGCTTTCGCAAAATCTTTAATTTCGAGAAAGAGTTTCTGCCCGACGGGGCGCAGTTTGATCATCTGTTTCAGGATGGCGACAGCTTCAATGTCGGCAATATCGAGGGCCGGGTCATGCACACCCCGGGGCATACCTCGGACAGCATGAGCTATATTATCGGTGATGCTGTGTTTGTCGGCGATACGTTGTTTATGCCGGATGCCGGCACCGCACGGTGTGATTTCCCGGGCGGCGATGCGGCGGTGATGTACCGCTCAATTCAGAAGCTGTTCGAATTGCCGGATGAGACCCGCATGTTCATGTGTCATGACTACCAGCCTGGTGGTCGCGCGCCCCTTTTCGAGACCACCGTAGCTGAGCAGAAACGGGACAATATCCACGTGGGCGGCGGCAAGAGCGAGGCTGAGTTTGTGAAACAGCGCAATGAGCGAGATGCCAGTCTGGCCATGCCGCGGCTGATTGTGCCGTCGATCCAGGTCAATATCCGGGCCGGTGAATTCCCGCCGCCCGAGGATAATGGCACGGTCTATCTGAAGGTGCCGGTGGATACGCTTGGCAAGCCGGACGACAAACCTTTAACCGGCTAACCCCCCTGGGGTTAGCCGGTCGTTATTAAGTGGTTAAGTGATTAGGTGGTTAAGTTGTGGGGTGCGGCTTCGCCGCACGGGTGATTGAATTGGATGCGAACTGTTATCGGCGCGTGTTGGGCTTCATGATCCGGCAACCATCCATCTCGCGACGTAATAACCTAAGCACTTAATCACCTAACCACGCCATTATCGGCGCGTGTTGCGGATTCCCGTTTCTGCAACCATCTATCCCGCGACTTAACAACTTAATCACCTAAAACTTAAAACGGAGGAGTAGATATGTTCCAGATTGCTGAATTTACCCCCTGGTCAGCATTGGCCGGGGGGATGCTGATCGGGCTGGCGGCGTTGTTGCTGCTGGTTTTCAACGGGCGGGTGGCCGGTATCAGCGGTATTCTCAACATGGCCATGCAGCGGCCGCAGGGGGATACCGCCTGGCGCTGGCTGTTCCTGCTGGGCCTGTTGCTCGGCGCCGGTGGCTGGGTCTGGCTGGCCGGGTTGAGTTTTGAGCTGCGCGAGGGCTTCCCGCTGTGGTTGCTGGCGGTGGCCGGTTTCCTCGTCGGCATCGGCACCCGTATGGGCGGGGGCTGCACCAGCGGCCATGGTGTGTGCGGGATTTCCCGTTTGTCGCAGCGGTCCATTGTCGCTACGGGCGTGTTCATGCTGGTGGCGGTGATTACCACTTATGTGGTTCGGCATATTGCGGGGGTGGGCGTATGAAACGCGAAATTCTGGCACTGATTGCCGGGGTGTTGTTCGGACTGGGCCTGGCTGTGTCGCAAATGATCAATCCGAACAAGGTACTGGGCTTTCTGGATATTGCCGGGGCCTGGGATCCCAGTCTGGCGCTGGTGATGGGTGGCGCGCTGGCGGTGGCGGCTATCGGGACGCTGATCATGCGTGGTAGCGACAGGCCGCTGTTTGATGTGCGCTATTACGTGCCCGAACGGCGAGATCTGGATGCCCGGCTGATTGGTGGCGCCACCCTGTTTGGCATTGGCTGGGGCATTGGCGGCTATTGTCCGGGGCCGGGGCTGGCTGCGATGACCATTGGCTGGTGGGAGCCCTTTGTGTTTGTAGTGGCGCTCATCGCCGGCTCACTGAGCTGGAAGCTGATCGGTGAGCGTGATTAAGTGGATAAGTGATTAAGTGATTAAGTGATTAAGTGATTAGGTGGTTAAGTCGCGGGAAGGTCTGTTGCAGACCGGGCAATCATGAGGTACGCGCCGATAGCGTCGTTTCTCAAATTCAATGAATTGTGCGGCGCAGCCGCACGCCAGCACGTAACCACGTAATCACCTAATCACTTAATCACGCTTTTCCCGCGCTTCGGCGCGGGAAAAGCCGTAGACGCCGCGTTTGGTGACGTTGGCGAACCACTTGCGCAAGTGGGTGATTTCGCCGGTTTCCGGCAGCCCGTTGTCGGTGATTTCGCCGCCGTCTCGCAGGTGGCGAAAGGCCTGCTCCAGGGCCTTGTAGCGTGTGCCGCTGATGCCATTGCGGCGCAGGCCGATACTGTTGAGACGGTAATGGCGTGGCGGTTCGCCGGCGATCATGGTGTAGGGCATCACATCCTTGCGCACGGCAATATCGCCGGCAACCATGGTGAAGCTGCCGATGCGGCAGAATTGGTGCACCAGGGAGCCGCCACCGATGACGGTGCGCTCGCCCACTTCCACGTGGCCGCCGAGGCAGATGTTGTTGGTGAGAATCACGCCATCGCCCACCTGGCAGTCATGACCGACGTGCGCATAGGCCATCATGTAGCAGTCAGAGCCCAGTCGGGTGGGTTGCTCCGGGTCCATAGCCCGGTTGATGGTGATGCCTTCGCGAAAAACATTGTTGTCACCGATCTCCAGCCAGGTTTCGCCGCCGTCATAGCCCGTATGCTGGGGCGCGCCTCCGATCACGGCGTGCGGTCCCACCCGGTTATTGCGGCCCATGCGGGTCCAGGCATGGATAACGGCATGCGGGCCGATCTCGCAATCATCGCCAATCTCCACCGGCCCTTCGATAACGGCAAAGGGGGAAACGCGCACGTTGGCGCCAAGCCGGGCTTGCGGATCAATGTGGGCGGCGGGGTGGACCAGTGACTCGTTCATGGATGTCCTTTGCTGCAGGGGTTGATAAAACCGTCATTATCCGTGCTTGGGGCATGTCTCTCCAGCCCCCGCGTTAGCCCGCTGTCTCTGGAGCAGGTATTATGCCCCGTTTGGAGCCGCAGGTTTTGCCGCGCCAGCTGTAACTGACTGTCGGAAACACCTATGGAACAAAACCCGCTGCTTGATCTGGGGTTGCCGATCTCACTGGCCATCATCATGGCCGGCATGGGCCTGACCCTGACATTGCGTGATTTTCGCAATGTGCTGATTTGGCCCCGTGCCATGATCGTGGGCAGTGTCGCCCAGGTCCTGATTCTGCCCCTGCTGGCATTCGTTCTGGTGCTGCTGTTGCAATTGCCGCCGCTGCTGGCTGTTGGGCTGATCGTGATTGCGGCCTGCCCGGGTGGCGGGATGTCCAATGTGTTGACCTTCCTGGCGCGTGGCAATGTGGCTCTGTCTATTATCATGACGGTGATTGCCAGTTTCGTCACTATCCTGACCTTGCCGCTGTTTACCAATCTGGCCATTCATGTTTTTACCACACAGGACATGGATGTCCCGATGAGCCTGCCTTTCTGGCGCAGCGTTAACACCCTGCTGCTGGTGGTGCTGGTGCCGGTCGCACTGGGGATGATCCTGCGTGCCCGACGCCCGGAGCTGGCGTTGAAAGCCGAGCGCGTGGTTGGTTTGTTCGGGGTGCTGGTACTGGCGGCGCTGGTGCTGATTATTATCTGGCAGACGCGTGGCGAAGTTGATGATTTGCTGGCCTTGGCCGGGCCGGCGGCGCTGGTGCTCAATATTACCGCGATGGCACTTGGCCTTGCCACCATGCTGATCCCGGGGATTTCCAGGCGTGATGTGTTGACGCTGGCGATTGAGCTGACAATGAAAAATGGCACCATCGGCCTTATGGTGACCCTGACCCTGCTCGAGTCCTACATCATGGCCATGCCTTCAGCGGTCTATGGGGTGATGATGTACGGCCTTGGTATAGCATTGGTGGTCTGGGGGCGACGCCAGCATTTTGACAGGGCCGGAAATCCTGTGCCGGGCAGTCAACAGCGCCCGGGTTCAGCCTGAACCGGCAGCGAGCAGCCCCGTGAAATCACCGGCAGTCACCGGCCGGCTGAAGAAATACCCCTGATAGCTTTGGCAGCCGTATTCACCCAGTCGGTCACGGACTTCAGCGCTCTCCACCCCCTCGGCGATCACATTGAGTTCCAGATTCGTGGCCAGGCCGATGATGGCCCGCACAATGGCGGCGTCATTGCTGTCCTCCAGCAGATCCCTGACAAAACCGCGATCAATCTTGATCTGATCCAGCGGCAAGCGCTTGAGGTAATAAAGCGATGAATAGCCGGTGCCGAAATCATCCAGTGAGACGCTGATGCCGCATTGTTTGAGTCGGGTGATTTTGGCGATGGTGTCGTTGATATCCTGCAAAAGCAGGCTTTCTGTCAGTTCAAGCTGCAGCCGGCGCGGATCGGCGCCGCTGGCTTCAATGATGGCCATAAAGCCCTCGATAAATTCCGGGTGATGAAACTCACGGGCACTGACATTCACAGCCACACAAAAGTCATCGGCAAGGTGCTCATTTGGCCAGGTGGCCAGATCACGACAGACCTGCTCAAGCATGCTTTGTCCCAGCGCCAGGATCAGGCCGGTATCTTCGGCCAGCGGGATAAACTCATCCGGAGGGACCAGGCCGCGTCCGGGGTGCTGCCAGCGGGCCAGGGCCTCGGCGCCGGAAATCTTGCCCCGGTGGTCGTACTGGGGTTGATACCAGGGCAGAATCTGTCCTTCGCTCAGGGCATTGCGCAGACCGGCTTCCAGGCTGGCCCGGGAATCAATAGCGTCCTGCATGCCGGGGTCGAACACCTTGATGTTGCGACGTCCGGCGGCCTTGGCCTGGTGCAGGGCGATGTCAGCCTGCCTGAGAATGTCCTGCGGTGAATCATCGCTGGCCCCAAGCAGGGCAATGCCAATGCTGGCGCCACTGAAGGCTTCGTTGCCAGCCAGGTTATAGGGCTGGGCCAGGCGTGCCATGATGCGGTCGCCGAGTTCCTCTGCACGACGGGTGGCACTGCTTTCACTGGCGCCCAGGTTTTCAGCGATGACCAGGAATTCATCGCCGCCGAAGCGGGCGAGTGTTTCATCCGCTTCAGTGCACTCGCGCAGACGCCGGGCGGTTTCCTGCAGCAGGATGTCGCCCGCCTGGTGACCAAGGCTGTCATTGAGCAGTTTGAAATTATCCAGATCGAGGAACAACACGGCACCGAACCGGTGATTACGTCGGGCCGTATTCAGAGCATGTTCGAGCCGGTCGTCCATCAGTCGCCGGTTGGGCAAATGGGTCAGCGGGTCATACATGGCCAGAAATTCAATTTCCGCCTCGCTCTGCTTGCGCTCGGTAATATCCCGGAAATAGACCGCCAGCCCCTCCTCGGTGGGGTAGGCATGGATATCAAACCAGTGCTGGTAGGGCGGGAAGTAGTATTCAAAATGGACTGTGCGCCGCTTTTCCATGGCCAGCCGGTAATTGTTTTCCACCGTGGTGCCGATAAGCTCCGGGAACATCTCCCAGACGGTCTGGCCCATGAGTGCTTCACGGGGGAAACGCATCAGGTTTTCGCCTTCGCTGTTGACGTAGGTGTAGTGCCAGTCCCTGTCTACGGTGAAAAAGGCGTCGGTAATGCTTTCCAGCGTATCGGTGAGCCGTGCTGCCAGTGCTCGGGCCTGGTGCTCGGCTGCACGTCGTCTGGAGATGTCATGGGTGATGCCGTGAATCCCGATGACCTGGCCGCCGACAATAATAGGCACCCCGGTGACGTGGGCCGGGAAGCGAGTGCCGTCGGCGCGCACTGCTATGGTATCCAGATAGATCGGTTGCCCTGCCAGCAGCTGCTCGAAGGCCTGGCTGACCTCATCCATGTTTTCTTCCGGAACGAAATCAATGAAGTTGCGGCCCAGAAGCTCTTCGCGTGACAGACCCGCCAGTTCCAGCGCGGGGTCGTTGGCCTCGGTGAACCGCCCCTGCAGATCCAGGGAGTAGGTGGCGTCGGGGTGATGGATCAACAGCGAGCGATAATGTTGCTCGGCTTCTCTGGCATCGGGGGTGGCGGGACGGCTGAGGACAATAACGCAGGTCGGAGTATCCTCCGCCGGAACCGGAAGGAGGGTACTTTGCATCGCAATGGCGCCGTTATTGTGCCGCGGGAGTGAGTGATGCACCGGACTGCTGGCGCCGCCCAATGCAGTCGACAGGGCCTGGCGCAGCCGGGTTTGCTCATTCTCCGGCGCCAGGGACTCGAACGGCTGGCCGACGATTTCATCGCGCGACAAGCCGGTCAGCTCGCTGGCCGCCGGATTGGCCGCCACGCAGGTGCCAGCGCGATCAATGATCAGGATGGCATCCGGATGATGCTCAAACAGCGTCTGCCACGCCTGCGGCACGTATTGCCCTGGCCAGCCCATGACACCTTCTCCCTCTGGCGCAAACGCCTGCCGTGACGCGGGTTCCCGTTATGCAGGGTGTCCGGCATGGGTTGCAACTTTTTTTTCAGCATACGGGTTTTACCGTCGGTGGGCCAGCCTGTAAAGGCGGTACGGTAAGCAGGGCTAAAGGCGGCCGCGTCGGCAGTTTGGCAACCCAATAACCGGGGCCTTGTCCGTGTTTTATGAAGGTAGCCGGTATTCAGAAGAACAACCGCTCCAGTCGTTTTTCCAGGGCGGCCTCATGATTGGAGTAAAGCATTAACACCAGCCGAATTATCACTACCGCCTGAAATACTACAAAAGCATATAGCCCACTCTGGAAGCCGTATAACAACCAGAACAGAGCAATCAGCAGGGCGAGCAGGCGTGGCGCCAGTCCGCCCGGGGTGTCAACCATGTCGCGACAGAGGATGGACAGACTCCCCAGCACAAAGGGCAGGGTGTCGGCTTCCCTGAAATCAGGTGTCTCTCGTATTACCGGGGCATATCCGCCGAACAGGGACCACAGGAAAGCCCCGCCAAGTATGACCAGACGCCATTCAAGACGCAGCCCGGCAATGGCTGAAAATAATCCGAGGCACAGGGCGACAAGGGCCGCCAGAAGATAACCGGAGATCAGGAAATAAAGCGCGATCAGTGCGGCAGTAAGTGGTCCGACCAGGGTGTGCAGACGGGGTTGAGGACTGCACCAGTCGGCGAACAGAAGTAACAGCGCAAGCATGGGCAGGCTGTGAGTCAGTATCTCCATGGTGCCGGTATGCTGTTATTACTTATCCGGATCAGGGAAGGTTATCTGATTCATTGCGCCGTTATAGAAGGGCTCCAGGTGTTGTTTAATCAGTTGTTTGACCGTTGTGATTGTTCCGGGACGCCCGCACAGATCGTTGCGTTCTTCCGGGTCTGTTTCAAGGTCAAATAGTTGTTGTGGTTCCCCGGTTCTGCCGTCAACCACCAGTTTCCATTGTGAAGTAGTGACCATACAAAACCCGGCAATTTCGCTGAAGGTGGCTTCATAGCCTGCTTTCTCTCCGAGCACTCTGGGCAGCAGGCTGGTCCCGGCATGCCCCCGCAGGTTGGCTCCGGCGAGTTCCAGTATGGTTGCGGTAAGGTCCAGATTCCGGACCGGGCCGTATTCATCCTCGCCGGCAGTGCGTGCCTGCCCCCGGGGCGGGACGACCAATGCCGGGACCTTTACCGCAGAGCGGTAAAAGGTGCTTTTCCCCATAAGGCCATGGTCGCCAAGCATTTCACCGTGATCCGAGCCCAGTACAATCCATGTGTTTTCCAGTAATCCCTGTGTTTCAAGTGCACTGATGAGTTTACCAATACTGCGATCCACCTCGGTGCATTTGGCGTAATAGCGGGCGACTAGCAGGCGTTTGTGTTCATCATCCCAGTCCCGTATCACTCGCCCGGTAGTTGATCCGACAAATTCACCATAACGATTGGCGGGGATGGGCAATGATTCATCCCCGCTCAGAGTCATGGCCCCCGGGTCATAGCGCCTGGCGTCTTCTGCCGGAGGATCAAAAGGCGGATGCGGCCCTACCGGGTTAAGCCAGAGGAAAAAGGGCCTGTCAGCGGCATATGAGGAGATAAAATCCTGTGCGCGGCGTCCGATAAAAGCATCGAGGGTGTCATTGGCGTCCAGGATTTCAGGCTCAACCAGTGCTTGTTGGCCGCTGCTGAAGGTTCTTCCAAGCCACTGTTCCAGAAAGCCTCGCTGGTCCAGGTAGTCGGTATAACCGGTTTGCACACCTTTGAGCATTTGCTGTTTGTCGACCTCTTCGATCAAATGATCAAAGCCGTACTCTGCCAGCCACGCCATACGCCCGCGGACATGTTGTGTGCGGTCGAAGTCTTTGATCGCCTGGAACACGAGCTGCCGGGTTCTGGTGTCCATCTCCGGCCAGTCAGGTGAACGGGGGCCGGGCAGGGGGGTGAAATGCAATTTGCCAATACAGGCCGTGTAATAACCGGCCTGTTGAAGTCGGCGAGGGAAAGTTTCAAATGCGTAGGGTTGCGGGAAATGTTTGCGCCCGGACCAGCGCGTGATCGAATTGTCCCAGAGGCCATGCCTGTGAACAGGCTGGCCGGTCACCAAAGAAGCGCGGGAGGATTGGCAGACGGGGGAGTCGCAATGCGCGTTTCGGAAGCGGATGCCCCGAGCGGCGAGGGCATCTGCATGGGGTGTTTGGACCACGGGATTTCCGGCAAAGCCGAAGGCATCATGGCGCCACTGATCTGCCGTGATAAAGACGATATTCGGTTGCTTTACACTCGGCTTGGCCATTGCCTCGCTGCCTTCCATCCGTTTATATCCTCCGGGATGAGCTTTTACTGGTGCTGGATCTGCAGGATTGGGAAAGCAGTCGCGCCTTTGTTGTCATGGCAGGTGAATGGTGGGCCCGGCAGGACTCGAACCTGCGACCAAGGGATTATGAGTCCCCTGCTCTAACCAACTGAGCTACAGGCCCGGACACGCGGCGTAGCCGCGTGGGTTTAAAGTTTTAAGTCTAAAGTTTTAAGACGTTTAACGTTACGGTTTTCGGGTTACTCGTATGAATAGCCGACAGGCGAGTATACCTTGCGGGTGGGGCCGGCAGGAAGGTTATTCGTTGCGTTCGACCCGCAGCTGCATCCCCTCGGCGTCAATGACCCGGATTCGGGCGCCGGCATCGATCGGGGTGTGGACACTCCGGGCATGCCAGGTTTCGCCGTCGACTTTTACGTAGCCACTTTGCCGGCTGATGCGGGTGGTGGCCCTGCCGGTGCGCCCGACCAGGGCCTGGCGGCCATAGGGCACGGGTGTCTTGTGCAGGGCGCGTGCCCAGGGAATGTAGAGCACGGCATCCTTGATGATCCACAGGGCGATCGCCAGCCCGGCCATGGCAGGGGTAATCCAGCCCTGGCGCAGGGCAAAGCCCAGCAACATGGCCAGCACGATCAGGCCGGGCAGCTGGAACAGCCAGTAGCGCAGGGCCGGATGCATGCGCGATCGCTGGCGCGGGCCGCCTCAGGTTTCGTCGAGGAAACTGCGCAGTTGTTCACTGCGCGTGGGGTGGCGCAGCTTGCGCAGGGCCTTGGCCTCGATCTGGCGGATGCGTTCGCGGGTGACATCGAACTGCTTGCCGACTTCTTCCAGCGTGTGGTCGGTGTTCATGTCGATGCCGAAACGCATGCGCAGCACCTTGGCCTCGCGCGGGGTGAGGCTGGCCAGCATACCGTGGGTGGACTCGCGCAGGCCTTCCTTGGTGGCCAGATCGACCGGCGACTGCACGTTGGGGTCCTCGATGAAATCGCCCAGATGCGAGTCTTCGTCGTCGCCGATGGGGGTTTCCATGGAGATCGGCTCCTTGGCGATCTTGAGCACTTTGCGCACCTTGTCTTCGGGCATTTCCATGCGTTCGGCCAGTTCTTCCGGGGTGGCCTCACGGCCCATTTCCTGCAGCATCTGTCGCGACACACGATTGAGTTTGTTGATGGTCTCGATCATGTGTACCGGGATACGGATGGTGCGCGCCTGATCGGCGATGGAGCGGGTGATGGCCTGGCGAATCCACCAGGTGGCATAGGTGGAGAATTTGTAGCCGCGCCGGTATTCGAATTTGTCCACGGCTTTCATCAAACCGATATTGCCTTCCTGGATCAGGTCCAGGAACTGCAGCCCGCGGTTGGTGTACTTTTTGGCAATGGAGATCACCAGCCGCAGGTTGGCCTCGACCATTTCCTTCTTGGCGCGGCGGGCCTTGGCCTCGCCGATGGTCTTGCGGCGGTTGATTTCGCGGATGGTGGCGATGGGCAGCATGGCATCGTCTTCAATCTGCCGGAGTTTGTTCTGCAGTTTGACGATCTCGTCGCGATGCCGGCCGATGGTGGCCGAGTGCTTGCGCTTGGCGCGGATTTGCTTGTCAATCCAGTCGGTTTCGGTTTCGTGATCCTGGAAGTTGGCCACGAAGTCTCGCCGCGGCATGCCGGCGACATTGACACACAGGTTCATGATGGCCCGCTCCTGGGCACGAATGCCGTCGATGACCTCGCGCAGCTGTTCACTCAGGGCAATGACCATGCGCGGCGAGAGCTTGAGGTGCATAAACATGGCCACCAGCTTGTGGCGTTCGGCGGCGGTTTTATCATGCTCGTAGCCGTGCTTGCGCAGGGCCTTGATGGTGGCCTTGAGCTGCTTGCGCAGTTCGTCAAAACGCCGGTCGACTTCCTCGGGATCGGGGCCGGTATCCACCGGCTCCTCGGCATCCTCGTCGGTCTCGTCGTCGCTGTCGCTGTCTTCTGCTTCGGCCTCTTCGCCATTATCCAGCGACTCGGGCACATAGCCGTGCTCCTCGTCGGTCAGCTCGTCGTCAAGCTGTGAGGGGTCCACAAAGCCGACAATCACATCACTCAGACGGGCGTCTTCTTCAATGATGCGGTCGTATTCAAAAATCAACGAGGCGATGGTGGCCGGGTAGCAGGCCAGTGCCATCAGCACCTCGCCCAGGCCTTCCTCGATGCGTTTGGCAATCTTGATTTCGCCTTCGCGGGTAAGCAGTTCCACCGTGCCCATCTCGCGCATGTACATGCGTACCGGGTCGGTGGTGCGTCCGAATTCGGCCTCGACCGTGGAGGCGAGCACCGCGGCGGCTTCTTCCTCGGCGTCTTCATCCGGGGTGACCGGGGCATCAGACAGCAGGATGGACTCATCCTCCGGTGCCTCTTCGTGCACCGGGATGCCCATGTCATTGATCATGTTGACGATATCCTCGATCTGCTCGGGATCGACGATATCATCCGGGAGATGGTCGTTGACTTCGGCGAAGGTCAGAAAACCCTGCTCCTTGCCACGGGCAATCAGGGTCTTGAGTCGGGAACGCTGGTCTTCACTCATGGATATCAACCACCATAGATTATTCCGCCGCGCGAAATGCGGCAAAACCACCAAGTTTACTTGACATTCGACCTCGGGGCCAGTATCTGGTTCATTCCCTGACCTGGCGCAGAAGTTCGTTGATTTCTTCGGTTTCTTCCCGAGTGTGCCCGCTTTTGGCCAGTAATTGCTGGAGACGACGACTGGCCGCGCCGCCTTCCCGACACAGGCGCACAAGCGTATCCCGGAATTCCTGCTGTAACCGACTTTCATCGACTTCTCCCGCATTCACGCCGGGGTCGCTCTGCACCAGTCGGGCCATAGGCTGATAATGGGGTGTGTCACGCCAGTGCTCAAGCAGGCTGGCGGTGCCCAGATCAGGTTTGCGCTGCAGCAGTTCCAGACACTCGCGCAACAAGTCAATGCCGCGAATGTCTACGCCGGCCAGCCGTTCCCTGTCTGTGTCATCCAGTGATTGCGCGAGTTGTGGATGTTGCAGCAGTAAGGCAATGGCCTTGCGCATCGGGGTCAGCTTCAACCGTTGTGGACCACGCCGTGGCGGACTCTGGCGCGCTTTGCCACGAGTGGGCTGGTCCACCATGCGCCCCAGCTGGGTGCTGTCCATGCGGCTGAGTTCGGCCAGTTGTTCCGTGAGCAGGATACGAAAGGCCCCGGGAGGCACCCTGGCGATCAGGGGGCGGGCTCGCTCGACCAGCGCCGCCCGCCCTTCGGCGCTGGCGGGGTCGAGTTTCTCGCCAAGGTGTCGGAACAGGAAATCAGACAGCGCCGAGGCGCTGTCCAGGCGGCGACTGAAGGCCTCGGCGCCTTCTTCCTGGACCAGTGTATCCGGGTCATGCCCTTCGGGCAGAAACAGAAAACGCGCCTGGCGGCCGTCGCGCATCACCGGCAGGGTGTTTTCCAGCGCCCGCCAGGCGGCTTCGCGTCCGGCGCGGTCACCGTCAAAGCAGAACACCACCTCGCTGACCACGCGAAACAGGCGTTCGGCATGGTCAGTGGTGGTGGCGGTGCCCAGCGTGGCCACGGCATTGTTAATACCATGCTCGGCCAGCATGGCGACATCCATGTAGCCTTCCACCACCAGCAGGCGCTCGGGTTTACGCTGTTCCTGACGGGCCTCGAACAGCCCATAGAGCTCGCGCCCCTTGTGGAATACCTCGGTTTCGGGGGAATTAAGGTATTTGGGGCCGTTATCTCCCATGGCGCGGCCGCCGAAAGCGATGGTGCGGCCGCGACTGTCATGAATGGGAAACATGATGCGTTCGCGGAAGACATCGTAGCCGCCATCCTGGTGGCCTTCGCGGCGCTTGAGCAGGCCCGCGCGCAGCAGCAGCTCGTCCTGCGCCTGCCCCGGCTCAAATTGCTGTCGCAGGTTGTCCCAGCCTGTCGGAGCGAAACCGATGCCGAAGCGTGCCGCAGTCTTCCCGCTGAGGCCGCGGTGCTTGAGGTACTCGATGGCGGCCGGGGCCTGTCGCAGCTGCTCGCGATAGTATTTTTCAGCCTTTGCCAGGGCATCATAAAGCGGGCGGGTATCGGGGCCCTCGCCGGTCACAGCCTGCTCCGGAAGTTCCATGCCGGCCAACTGCGCCAGTTCGCCCACCGCCTCGCGAAACTCCAGGCGGTCATATTCCATCAGAAAGGAGATGGCGGTGCCGTGGGCGCCACAGCCGAAACAGTGATAGAACTGCTTGTCGGGGCTGACGGTGAAGGAGGGCGTGCGTTCGTCATGGAAGGGACAGCAGGCACTGTAATCCTTGCCGGCCTTTTTCAGCGAAATACGCTGCTGCACCAGCTCCACGATATCCACGCGGGCAAGCAGCTCATCAATGAAATCCTGGGGGATGCGGCCGGCCATGCGTTCTCTTGTCAGTTCAGAGGTTAACGGAGGTGTTAACGTGTGCCGGGCAGTATAGCAACGGACATCAATCGTGATTAGGTGATTAAGTGGTTAGGTGATTACGTCGCGAGTTGGACGGGTGCAGAGCTGATTTTCTGCGACGCGCGCTGACAGGCTGTAAAAACAACAGCCGCGAAATGTGCGCGAGATAAAAATTCTACAAAGCTGAACATGAAGGTCATGAAGAGTATGAAGGGGTGTAATGCGGGGGTGGCTGATGTCATGGGGGTGAATATCCGGCTCGCTCCGGGGTGCGGTCAGGCTGTTAAAAACTTGAACCATGAAGAGCACGAAGGGCATGAAGGGTTAATGGGGCCCGTCTGGCTTTGGGTGTCGTCGTCC
>PWYF01000082.1 GCA_003567955.1 Thiotrichales bacterium | reverse complement strand
CGCTGCCGCCCGCCTCCACCAGACTCAGGAAACGCGCGGGGCCATCATCCAGCACGACCCCTTCCAGCAGCCGCTGGATCGCCGTGGCCGGGACCTCGCCCAGTACCCGCACGGCGTATTCACGCTCAACCTGCCAGGAAGGGTGCATCAGCCGATTGGCAAGATCTCCGTCGGTGGTCAGCAACAACAGCCCGGAGGTGTTGACATCCAGTCGCCCCACCGTAATCCAGCGTCCCTGATCGGCCGGGGGCAAACGATCGAAGATGGGGGGGCGGCCCTGAGGGTCACTGCGGGTACAGACTTCCCCTTCGGGCTTGTAATACAACAAGACGCGGGGTGCCGCCCGGGTTTGCTTCGGCAGTGCCAGTGGCTTGCCGTCAAGGGTGAGTTTCTCGCCGCCCGAGAGACGATCACCCGGTGTCGCGACCCGCCCGTTGACGGCGAGCCGCCCCGACTGCAACCAGCGGTCCACTTCCCGCCGCGAGGCCACGCCTGCGCTGGCCAGCACCTTCTGGATGCGTTCGCCGTCGACTGGCTCGTCGCTCATGATTCGGTTGCCGGGGGCTCGTCTTCTTCGCTGTCCGGCGCTTCATCGACGGCGGCGTCCCCCGCCATGGCGGCTTCCCTGGACGGCTTGACCTGGCGGTCGCCCTCATCGTTCTCGCCAAAATCAAGCTCGGCGTTGATGCTCTCGAAATCCCGTAATTCCATCAGCGTGGGCAATTGCTCCAGCGACCCCAGATTGAAGTAATCCAGAAAGGTCCGGGTTGTGCCGTACAGGGTGGGCCGCCCGGGCACATCCCGCTGCCCCACACTGCGAATCCAGTCACGCTCCTGCAGGGTGCGCACGATGTTACTGCTCACCGACACCCCGCGAATCTCCTCGATTTCACCCCGGGTGATGGGCTGGCGATAGGCAATCAGGGCCAGGGTCTCGAGCAGGGCACGCGAGTAGCGCCCGGGGCGTTCGCTGGCCATACGCCGCACCCACGGGCTCCAGTCCTGCCCCACCTGGAAACGATACCCGCTGGCCACCTGCACCAGCTCGACGGCACTGTCAGCGTAATCAGCGGCCAACGCATCAAGCACGGCGCGCAAATCCGCCTTGTCGGGTGCTTCAGCCTCATCGAAGGCTTTTTGCAACTGCTCCAGCCCCAGGGGGCCGTCAGCCGCCATAAGCAAAGCTTCGACGATGCGTTTGAGACGGGTGTTATCTGCCATCATCCTCGCTCACACGTTCCTCACCCCCGGCGCGGCTGCCAGAGGTACGCAAATATAGCGGCGCAAAAGGTGCAGCCTGTACCACCTCAATCAATGATTCACGCACCAGCTCCAGCAGGGCCAAAAAAGTCACCACCACCCCCGCGCGACCCTCCTCGGGTGTAAACAGCTGGTGGAATTCCACGTATTCATCTCCTGCCAGCGCTCCCAGCACCGATGACATGCGCTCACGCACCGACAGCGCCTCGCGCCGAACCTGGTGATGCGTGTAGAGCTGCGATCGCGCGACCACTTCCCGGAACGCCACCAGCAACTCTCGAAGGGTGGTCTCGGGCATCGCCCGCACCACCTTGTGCGTACCCGATTCGGGGTTGACCGCAAACACATCTCGCTCCATGCGCGGCATGGCGTCGATATCCTCTGCGGCCTGCTTGTAGCGTTCATATTCCTGCAGGCGGCGTATCAGTTCGGCGCGCGGATCCTGCTCTTCTTCCTCGACTTCCTGACGCCGCGGCAACAACATGCGTGATTTGATCTCGGCCAGCATCGAGGCCATCACCAGGTACTCGGCAGCCAGCTCCAGGCGCAGCGCTTTCATCATTTCCACATATTCCATGTACTGGTGCGTAATCTGCGCCAGCGGAATATCGAGAATATCGAGGTTTTGTCGCCTGATCAGGTACAGCAGCAGGTCAAGGGGGCCTTCAAAGGCTTCCAGGAAGACTTCCAGGGCATCCGGCGGAATATACAGATCGCGCGGGGGCGTGGTGTAGGGCTCGCCCTGCACCATCGCAAAAGGCATCTCCTCCTGCGGGGCACCCGTCACAGCGGGAGATTGTTCAACGTCACCTGTCATCGCACCGCTGCCTCAAGCTCATCCTGATTCTCAACGGTACTTCAGACCCATGGCCTGACGCACCTCCACCAGCGTCTGGCGAGCCAGATCACGGGCCCGCTCGCTGCCCTCCCCCAGCACCGACTGCACATGATCCGGCTCTGCTGCAAGCTCCTGGGCCCGTTTGCGAATGGGGGCAAGCTCGGCATTCACAGCATCGATCAGCGGCTTCTTGCATTCCAGGCAACCAATCCCGGCGCTGCGGCAACCTTGCTGTACCCATTCGCAAGTCCGCTCATCACTGTAAACCTTGTGCAATGGCCAGACAGGACATTTCTCCGGATCACCCGGATCACTGCGCCGCACCCGCGCCGGATCCGTGGGCATGGTGCGAATCTTGCGATCCACTTCATCCGGCTTCTCACGCAAGGAAATGGTGTTGCCATAGGACTTGGACATTTTCTGCCCATCCAGGCCCGGCATTTTGGGGGTGGGCGTCAACATCGCTTCCGGTTCCGGCAGGATCATTCTGCCACTGCCCTCGACATAGCCCAGCAGACGCTCACGATCGGACAGCGTGATGTTCTGCTGGCCGTCAAGCACCGCCCGGGCCACTTCCAGCGCCTCCTCATCGCCCTGCTCCTGATACCGTTTGCGCAGATCACGATACAACCGCGACTGCTTTTTGCCCATCTTGCGAATGGCCTCCTCGGCCATGGCCTCAAAATCAGGCTCGCGGCCGAAGACATGGTTGAAGCGACGGGCGATTTCGCGGGTCATCTCCACATGCGCGACCTGGTCTTCGCCCACCGGCACCCGGGTCGCCTTGTAGACCAGAATATCGGCGCTCTGTAACAGCGGGTAACCCAGAAAGCCGTATGTAGACAGGTCGCGCTCGCGCAGTTTTTCCTGCTGATCCTTGTACGTTGGCACCCGTTCCAGCCAGCCCAGCGGGGTAATCATGGACAGCAGCAGGTGCAATTCCGCATGCTCGGGCACGTGTGACTGCACGAACAGCGTCGACAATTTGGGATTGACGCCGGCAGCCAACCAGTCGATAGCCATCTCGTGTGCATGCTCGGCAATATTGCCGGCATCCTCGTAATGCGTCGTCAGCGCATGCCAGTCGGCGATAAAGAACAGGCACTCCTCCTCCTGCTGCAAACGCAGCCAGTTACGAAGGACGCCGTGATAATGGCCCAGATGCAGCGCACCCGTAGGCCGCATGCCCGACACAATACGTGCCGGTTGAGAGGAATTGGAAACCAAGCTGACTCCAGAATCAGTTAAAAAAAACGACAATCAGATGGCCATCAGGCGGCCGGGAAGCCCCATTATAACCACAGGCGGGCGCTGCGATTCAGCGCCCGGCACTCACCCGCTCCGCCTCGCGCCCGTGACGCAGTATTTCCGGCGGCTGTGTGGTCATGTCCACCACCGTGGTCGGTTCCACACCGCAGTGCCCGCCATCAACCACGGCATCAACCTGATGTTCAAGCCGCGCCCGTATATCATCCGGTTCGGTCATGGGCAGCGCTTCGCCCGGCAGAATCAGGGTGCTGCTGAGAATCGGCTCTCCGAGCATCTCCAGCAGCCCCGCCACCACTGTATGTTCAGGCACACGGATGCCGATGGTGCGACGCTTCGGATGATGCAACCGCCGGGGCAATTCACGCGTTGCTGGCAGCAAAAAGGTAAAAGGCCCGGGCGTCAGGGCCTTGAGCATACGATATTCAACATTACCCACCTTGGCGAAGGTGGCAATACTCGACAAATCGGGACACACCAGCGTGAAATGGTGATCCGGCCCGGTCTGGCGAATGCGACTGATGCGCTCATGCGCCGACTTGGCATCAATCCGGCAACCCAGCGCATAGCAGGAATCAGTGGGGTAGACGATCACCCCGTCCTGCTCGAGGATTTCGACGGCCCGACGCAATAGACGGGGTTGTGGATTTTGCGGGTGGATCTCGAAATACTGACTCATGCGCGCAGTGTAACGGTTTGAAACAGTGAATAGTGAATGCGCCGCGCTGACCGGCAGCTGTTTTCAGTAAAAACAATGACAGTCACCAGCCTGACGCCCTACACTGACGCCATGAATGCAGACAACAACGACAGAATCAACCGCGTGCGTGAACGCCTGGAATTGGCGCTTGAACCCGAAACGCTTGAAATCACTGACGACAGCCACAAGCATGCGGGCCACCCGGGAGCACGCACCGGCATGAGCCACTTCAGTGTTCTCATCCGTGCCGAGTGCTTCCGCGATTGCCCGCCATTGCAACGCCATCGCGTGGTATTTGAGGCGCTTGGCGATATGATGCGGACCGACATCCATGCGCTGCGTATTGATGCCGCGCCCCCCGAACCCCAGACTCGTGCCGGGAGAGATCAGTCATGAAACAAGTCATCCAGGTTTGCACCATCGGTATCCTGACGTTGGGCCTCGGCGCCTGCACGGCGCCGGAACAGGACACGGTGCACATGCCTCTGGAGTTCGCGGACCAGGAACCGGTTGCCACTATTAACGGAGAACCCGTACCTGCGGCCTTGCTGGATCTGTTCATGGATCAGCGCACCCATGGGTTTAGCGAACAGCTTAATCCGGTACAGCGGCAAAACCTGATGCAGGAAACCGTTGAAATGACATTGCTGGCGCAGGCTGCAAGGGAACAGGGCATCCATCGTGACCCCCGCACTGCGGCCGAGTTACTCGGGCATTACCAGTCCACCCTCGCGCGCAAGTTTCTGCAGCAGCACCTGGCGAACATCGAGATTACCGAAACCGACATCGAAGGCGCCTACGAGCGCAGGCTGGCCGAGAGCGGCGATATCGAATACCGCGCCCGACACCTGTTGCTTGACTCCGAAGCCCTGGGCCTTGAGGTGATTGAGAAGCTCAATGAAGGCGCGGATTTTGCTGACCTGGTCGATGAGTACAGTGAAGATTCTGTCTATGAAGGGGGCGATATCGGCTGGTTCGGTCCCGAGGAAATGGTGGACGAATTCAGTGCTGCGGTAAGACAGCTTGAAGTCGGTGAATATACCGACACCCCGGTGCAAACCCCTTTTGGCTGGCACGTGATACTGCTGGAGGACACCCGTGGCAGGGAAATCCCGGCGCTGGATGACCTGCGCGAGGACCTGGTCCGCGAAGTACGCCACCAGCACATCCGTCAACTGGTGGATGACCTGCGCGCGCAAGCCGACATCCAGATCAAGGATGACGGGCCGGCCGATAACGACTAGCGTCAATCGCCCCCGCAACAGAACTTCAGTAAAACGCCTGTATGCCGGTCTGGGCGCGCCCCAGGATCAAGGCATGCACGTCATGCGTGCCTTCATAGGTATTCACCGCTTCCAGATTCAGCACGTGGCGGATCACATGGTATTCATCCGACACACCATTGCCGCCATGCATGTCACGCGCAGTCCGGGCAATCTCCAGCGCCTTGCCACAGGAATTGCGCTTGACCAGCGAGACCATCTCCGGCGTGGCCCGGCCGGCATCCATCAGGCGGCCCACCCGCAGCGCCCCCTGCAGACCCAGGGCGATTTCGGTCTGCATGTCCGCGAGCTTTTTCTGGATCAGCTGGTTGGCCGCCAGCGGCCGGCCGAACTGCTCCCGCTCCAGGGTGTAGTTACGCGCCGCCTGCCAACAAAAACCGGCCGCCCCCATGGCGCCCCATGAAATCCCGTAACGTGCCTTGTTCAGGCACCCAAAGGGCCCCTTGAGGCCTTCCACACCCGGCAACAGATTTGCTTCCGGCACCCGCACATCATTCATGGCGATACTGCCGGTGATGGACGCCCGCAGGCTGAACTTGCCCTCGATCACCGGCGCCTCCAGCCCTTTCATGCCCTCTTCCAGCACAAAGCCCCGGATGACATCATCTTCATCCTTCGCCCACACCACGAACACATCGGCAATGGGCGAATTGGTAATCCACATCTTGCTGCCATTGAGCACCCAGTCGCCGCCCTTGCGCCGGGCCCGGGTTTTCATGCCGCCGGGATCAGAGCCGTGATCCGGTTCGGTGAGACCAAAACAGCCCACCAGGTCGCCGGTGGCCAGGCCCGGAAGATATTTCTCGCGCTGCGCTTCGCTGCCATAAGCATGGATGGGGTGCATCACCAGGCTGGACTGCACACTCATGGCCGAGCGATAGCCGGAGTCCACCGACTCCACTTCATGGGCAATCAGGCCATAGGCCACGTGATTGAGCCCCGGGCAACCATAACCGTCAATGGTGGAGCCGAGCATGCCCAGCGCCCCCATCTCACGCATGATTTCCCGATCAAAGCGCTCATGGCGAAAGCCCTCCAGCACCCGCGGCATTAACTGCTTGCGGCAATACGTCCGGACACTGTCGCGGATCATGCGCTCCTCTTCATCGAGCTGATCCTCGATCAGGAACGGATCTTCCCACACAAACCGCGGTTTCGAGCTTTCCCTGGCCATAACAAAAACCTCTTGAACGTGGTTACGTGGTTACGTGGTTACGTGGTTAGGTGGTTAGGTCGCGGGATGGACTGTTGCCGACCCGACAATCTGCGACACGCGCCGAAGGCATTAAAAGCGTGAACCATGAAGAGCACGAAGAACATGAAGGGCTAATGGTGTTTTCCGGGAGCCCTGTGGCGGCAAAGCCGGACAACCTTCCGACTAACCGAAATCACTCAAGTAACCCGGTCATCGGCCCCCGAATCCCTCAATATACTCGCCCAACCTTCATGTCCTTCATGCTCTTCATGGTTAAACAGTGCGACCACCACGCTGTCGGCGCGTGTCGCAGTGTTTCAGGCTGGCAACGATAGTTCTCGCGACTTAACACCTAACACTTAACCACGTAAAACGATTGATCACGTAAAACGATTATTAGAAATAAAACCGGGCGATGGATTCCGCCACACAGGCCGGCTTTTCCTGACCCTCGACTTCAAAGGTCAGCACCGAGGTTACCTGCACCACGCCATCGGTCACATCCGTGACTTCCTTGAGCTGCATGTGCATGCGCACACGGCAACCCACCGGCACCGGCGCGGGGAAGCGCAGCTTGTTGAGCCCGTAGTTCACGCCCATGGTGATGCCATCCACAATCATCACCTCCGCCTGCAGCAGCGGTGACAGCGAGATGGTCAGAAAACCGTGGGCGATCGGGCCGCCGAAGGGCGATTCTTTTTTGGCCCGTTCGGGGTCGGTGTGAATCCACTGATGATCGCCGGTGGCCTCGGCAAACTTGTTAACCCGATCCTGGGTAATCTCCACCCATTCACTGGTGCCGATATCCTCGCCCACCAGCTGACGCAGCTCTTCCACACCCTTGACGATACGTGTAGCCATGATTCACTCCCTAGCGTTGATAAAAAAAGTTCGATGCGGCTTCAGGCCCGTTCCAGTATGACCGCCAGACCCTGCCCCACGCCAATGCACAGGCTGACCAGGGCATAACGCCCGCCCGTGCGCTGCAACTGGTGGGTGGCCGTCAGCACCAGCCGGGCCCCCGAGGCACCCAGCGGATGCCCCACGGCAATGGCGCCCCCATTGGGATTGACCCGTTCATCGTCCGGCGCCAGCTTCATGAGCTTCAAACACCCCAGTACCTGGCTGGCGAAGGCCTCGTTAATCTCGATCACATCCATGTCGCCCAGGGTCAAACCCGCCCGCGCCAGCGCCTTTTGCGAAGCCGGCACCGGCCCCAGCCCCATCACGCGCGGCGCCACCCCGGCACAGGCCGTGGCCACCACGCGCGCCAGCGGCTGCGCCCCGGCCGCGCTGCTACCCACCACCAGAGCGGCCGCCCCGTCATTGACGCCCGAGGCATTACCGGCCGTGACCACACCACCCTCGAACAGCGGTTTCAGACCGGCCAGCTTGTCCACCGACGTCCCGGGACGGGGATGCTCATCTTCGCCCACTTCCACTGGCGGTTGCTTGCGCCCCGCAGACACTTCCACCGGCATGATCTCGTCGTTGAAAAAACCGTCCGCCAGCGCCGCCGCATAACGACTCTGGGAACGGGCGGCGAATTCATCCGCCGCCTGCCGTGAGATCCCGTGTTCGGCCGCCACATTATCACCCGTCTGCGGCATCGTATCCTCGCCATATTCCCCGCTGATCCAGGGGTTGGGGAAACGCGCCCCGATGGTGGAATCAAACACCCGCAAATCACGGCTGTAAGGCGCTTCCGCCTTGGCCATCACAAATGGCGCGCGGCTCATGCTTTCCACCCCGCCAGCCACAAACAGATCGCCCTGTCCGCAATGCACCGCCTGGGCCGCGGCCACCACCGCCTGCAGCCCGCTGGCACACAAACGGTTGACCGTGTGCCCGGCCACCTCAACCGGC
The DNA here is from genome assembly GCA_003567955.1 of Thiotrichales bacterium. GTDB lineage: Bacteria > Pseudomonadota > Gammaproteobacteria > UBA5335 > SLRW01 > SLRW01. The sequence goes on along the minus strand of PWYF01000082.1, from coordinate 6,115 downwards.
AGGCCCGCCAATAATGCGGCATGCCGCGCCACATTGCGGCTGTCCTCGCCGGCCTGATTGGTGCAGCCGAGGATCACATCCTCCACCGCCGCCGGATCAAAACTGCCCAGGGCCAGCGCCTCGCGTATCGTGAGCGCGGCCATGTCATCCGGACGCAACCCCGCCAACGCCCCTGCGTGCCGTCCAAAAGGCGTTCTTATGCCGCCATAGATCCATGCATCCATTCGCTTGTCTCCCGACCCTGTCAGTCTGTTGTCAGCAGGGAAACGCCCAGCTGCGCACGTCGCGTCAACCACCCGCTCGGCCGGTAACGCGGATCACCATAATAACGCTCCAGGCCTCGCAGAATAGCCAGCACCCGGGCAGGCCCGATGGCATCCCCCATGGCCAGCGGCCCCTGCGGATAGCCCAGCCCCAGGGTGACGGCCCGGTCGATATCGCCGGGTGTGGCAATACGCCGCTGGGCAATCTCACAGGCAATATTGACGATCATCGCCACCACCCGCTGGGCCACAAACCCGGGGCTGTCCCTCACCACGCTCACCGGCACCCCGTCGCTGGCAAACAGCGCCTGCGCCTGCGCCACATACTCCGGAGACGTCACCGGCGAAACCATCAAGGTACGTCGGTGCTGCAAACCAAACAACGTATCAATGCCCACACACCGCCGGGCATCCAGCCCCTGCGCCACGGCGGCACTGCTTACATCCTGTCCCACCGGCGTCACCACGCACAGGACTTCACCGGCCGGACGCTCACCCGCATCAATCGTGACATTGCCGCGACGCAACAGATCAACCACCTGTCGGGCCCCGTCCTCGACTACGGGGCTGATCCATACCTGTGCAGGCAACTGTTCCGGCACCGGCGGTTCTTCAGGCACCTGTTGTTTGCCTTGCGGGTAATCATAAAAGCCGCGCCCTGATTTGCGCCCCAGCAACCCGGCCGCCAGACGGCGCCGGGTTTCATGCGAGGGCCGGTAGCGCGGGTCCTGGTAGAACTGGTTATAGATGGACTCCATCACCGGATGCGACACATCCAGCCCGGTGAGATCAAACAACTCGAAGGGGCCCATCCGGAAGCCGGCGCCCTCGCGCATGATGCGATCAATCGTCACCACATCGGCGATGCCTTCTTCCAGTACCCGCAGGCCTTCGGTACCCAGGCCCCGCCCGGCATGATTGATCAGAAAACCGGGGCTGTCGGCAGCCCGCACCGGGGTATGCCCCATGCGCCGCGCCAGTTGCATCAATTGCTCACAGGTGCTGTCCTCTGTCAGCACCCCGTCAATCACCTCCACCACTTTCATCAGGGGGACGGGATTGAAGAAATGAAATCCCGCCATGCGTTCCGGCTGCGCCAGCACCGAGGCAATCGCCGTCACCGACAGCGACGAGGTATTGGTGGCAAGAATACAATCCGCCGCCACCACGGCCTCAAGCTCACGAAACAGCGCCTGCTTGACTTCAAGGTCCTCGACAATGGCCTCGATCACCAGCTGCGCATCGGCCAGGTCGCTCACCGCCGGGGCAGCCTGCAGACGCTGACCAGCGGCCTCGGCTGCTTCCGCAGACATGCGGGATTTTTCCACCAGGCGCGCAAAACGCGCCCGAACCTCGTCCACGGCCCGGTCCGCGGCGCCCTCGCGGGCATCCACCAGACGCACCTCCAGCCCGGCGGCCGCAGCGATCTGGGCAATGCCGGCGCCCATCACGCCGCTGCCCACGATACCCACCGTCAGGTCCGCATCCCCGGCTGACCCGTTCATCTCACACCCTCACATTATTCCGCTATGCGGAATACGGTTCCGAAAATTTGACCCCCAGCCTAAGCTGTGTAACCGTCCGTGTAAATACTGATCCGGACCCGAGCCATGCCTGCTGACACTGCCACCTGGCAAAAACCCGGTACTGACGGCCAGGACCGCCAGTTCGTCACCGCCCTGGCGCGGGGGCTGGAGCTGCTTCGCTGTTTCACGCCGGATGAAGCCGTGCTCGGCAATCGCCAGTTGGCCAGTCGCACCGGGTTACCGCCGGCGACCGTCTCACGTCTCACCCATACCCTGTGCGAGCTGGGTTATCTGGAGTATTCCGAAGGTCTGGGCAAATACCGCCTCGGCCCGCCGGTGCTGTCACTGGGCTATGCCTGCCTGCGCAATCTGGCCATCCGCCAGCGGGCGCGGGAACTGATGGCCCGGCTCGCCGAAGATACCGGCGCCTCGGTAGCGATGGGCGCGCGTGACCGGCTGGAAATGGTGTACGTGGAACATTGCCACGCGCCCGAATTGCGCACCCTGCGCCTGGATGTGGGCTCACGCATTCCGCTGGCCACCACGTCACTCGGACGCGCCCTGCTGGCCGGTCTGCCCGAGGCCGAACGCAATTACCTGTTGGAACATATTCGCCAGCGCGACCCGGACAACTGGCCCCAACTGGCGGCCGGGATTGAACGCGCCGTGGAAGAAGTCACCCGGCGCGGTTTTTGCCTGGTGCGCGGCGAATGGCAACGCGACGTCAACGCCGTAGGCGTCCCGCTGGTGCCGGGAGACGGTTCGCCGATTGTGGCGCTGAATTGTGGCGGCCCGGAGTTTTCTCTGCCGGTCAAACGACTGGAACAGGACGTCGGGCCGCGTCTGGTGCATCTGGCTCACAGCCTGGGCCATGCCGACCATCCGCCATTCCCGCAAAACTGAGTCTGCGACAGGGAGAGCAGTCATGATCCGTGACGAGGAAATACTTGAGCAACTGCTGGACAGCATTCGCCGCTTTGTGCGCGAACGCCTGATTCCGCTGGAGGAACAGGTGGCCGACGAGGACCGCGTCCCTGATGACGTCATCTCGGAAATGAAGGAACTCGGCCTGTATGGCCTGTCCATTCCCGAGGAATACGGCGGTCTGGGCCTGACCATGGAAGAGGAAGTGCTGGCGGCTTTTGAGGTGGGCAAGACCGCACCGGCCTTCCGCTCGGCCTTCGGCACCAACAACGGCATCGGCTCACAGGGCATCATCCTCGACGGCACGGATGAACAGAAGCAGCGTTACCTGCCACGCCTGGCCACCGGCGAGATTGTTGCTTCCTTCTGCCTCACAGAACCTGACAGCGGCTCCGATGCCGCCTCGCTGCGCACCAGCGCCCGCAAAGACGGCGACGAATACATCCTCAACGGCACCAAACGCTGGATCACCAACGCCCCCAGCGCCGACGTGTTTACCGTGATGGCGCGCACCAATCCGGAAGAAAAAGGCGCCCGCGGCATCAGCGCCTTCGTGGTGGATCGCGATACCCCCGGCGTTTCCCTGGGCGCACCCTACAAGAAGATGGGCCAGCACGGCGCCCCGGTCTGCGACGTGATCTTCGACGACGCCCGGGTGCCGGCCGCCAATCTCATCGGCGGCCAGGAAGGCACCGGCTTCAAGACCGCCATGAAGGTGCTGGACAAGGGCCGTCTGCATATCTCGGCGGTCTGCGTGGGCGTGGCTGAACGACTGATCGAGGAAGCCATGCACTTCGCCCTGGAGCGCAAGCAGTTCGGCCAACGCATCGCTGACTTCCAGTTGATCCAGGCCCTGCTCGCCGACAGCCGCGCCGAATGCTATGCGGCGCGTTCCATGATTCTGGAAACCGCGCGCCTGCGCGACCAGCGCCCGGATGTCAGCGAACAGGCCGCCTGCTGCAAGATGTTTGCCTCCGAGATGGTGGGCCGGGTGGCCGATCGCGCCGTACAGATCCATGGCGGCGCCGGCTACATGCGTGAATATGCCGTGGAACGCCTGTATCGTGACGTGCGTTTGTTCCGCATCTACGAGGGCACCACCCAGATCCAGCAACTGGTGATCGCCCGCAATATGATTCGGAACGCGGAATAAACCCGCGCTGCGCGCGGGCGTTTTCCGTATTCCGTTTTCTGTGTTCCGAAGGTTGTGTGCTGGCGCGCGGATTAATTACTGATTTTTTTCGCGCAAAGACCGCAAAGCACACAAAGTACAATCCAGGGCGCCCCGGACCACAACACCCGGGGTTATCTGAAAACTGAAAACTGAAAACTGAAAACGCCCGCGCCACTGCGCGGGTAAGAGGCTTTATATGAGTAATGAGCAGGATTTTATTGCGCGGGCGGGCCAGCAGGCGGGTTTTCATCATTTGCTGGGCACGCGCCTGGTGGAATGGGATCGCGACCGGGTGGTGCTGGAGCTGGCCGTGCGTCCGGAGCTGCTCAATCTGGGTGGCGTGGTTCACGGTGGTGTCCTCAGTACCCTGGTTGACAGTGCCTGTGGCTTTGCCGGCGCCTGGTCGCCCGAACCCGGCCATGTGCGCAAATCCGTCACCCTCTCCCTGACCACCAACTTCACCGGCCAGGTTACCGAAGGCACCCTGCGCGCGGTGGGCCGCAAGGTAGCCGGCGGCCGACGCATCTACACCGGCGTGGCGGAAGTCTTCAATGATGCCGGCGAGCTTGTCGCCACCGGCCAGGGCACCTTCCGCTACCGCTCCGGCAGCGAGTCCGAAACCGGCGTCAAGGCGAATTAGTCAGCGGCTCACGTTCGACCCCGGTGACTGGCCAGCACCGTTACAGCGAGCAAAAACAGCCCGGCGCTCCAGGCGACCGCCGCCAGTTGTAGCGCAATCACGCTCTCGCCGCCCGCTACACGGACTATGGCCGCCAGACTCATCAGGCCGGCAATACTGCCGGGCACCAACATCCGACCGGCCGGGTCAACCCGGGCACGCAACCAGCGCACGCGCAACATCACCATGGTGGTGAGCGTTCCCAGCGCCCCCACCGTAATAGCGTGCAAAACTCGAGCCGGGTCCAGCCACCCTGTCGTCCAGGCCAGGCCAGTCATGACCAGCCCCGCCGCCAGCCACGCATAGCCCAGTCCCAGACACAGCAGGTCCATACGCGGCCAGCACAACCAGAGCCGCCAGCACTACCAAAATTCTATCCATTCCGATCACCACTCTACTTCGATCGTTGACCCCGACCTCATCGCTTCACCAGGATCCTCGCGGGAACCCTTCGCCAATTAAGCTATGGTACCATCGGGATTCACCGGTCAGCGGGCGGCCTGGTCTGCAGCAACGAACCCCGTCCGTCAGTCCAGTCCAAGGGGATCGCTTTCACGAGCGAAACTTCAGCAACTCCTCCGACTGACCACCCAAATTCAGACTGGCACCTAAGGTAAGGTAATGAGCCGCGAGATCAAAGACTTTCTCTATCACGCCTATGGTGGATTTGCCGACGATCGCCACCAGAACCTCGACGCCAGCGATGCCTCCCATCTCACCTCAGGTCCGCACAGAGAACGCACCTGCAACCTATCTCACCGGAACCCACCACGGGTTGCTGCGACTGGTACTGCATTTTCTTGACCTGTCCGACAGATCCGCATGCATTTTCTTGACCTGTCCGACAGATCCGCAAGACCCCCATTTTTTGGGCTGATCGCGAGATCGTCCGATGATATTTCGGGCACTCTTCCCGAAAAAGATCGCGCAATCACGCAAAGATGAACCGAAAGTCTCGATAACAGAGTAGAGCCCAATAACCTGCTCTTTACTCTGGAGGAAGATCGAGATGACGAAACCACGACAACATATCAGTGGTCAGGTTTGTTTGGTGACGCGCCGGACCTCGGAGGGCCGCTATTTTCTCCGCCCTGATGACTTCATCAACGACGTCGCAGCCTATGAGGTAGGCAAGGCCGCGGAAAAGCACGGCCAGCAGATCTACGCGGCGGTGGCCATGTCCAACCACGTCCATTTTACTTTGGGCGATACCACCGGCGATCGCAGTAAATTCATGCAACAGTCGATGAGCGGCATGGCGCGAGCTCGGAATTCGGATCTCGAGCGATCTGGCCATTTCTGGGGATCTGGAGGCTATGGAGATACAGTGCTGCTTGACCGGGATGCTCTTGAGCGAAAGCTGCTCTACGTCTGGCTCAACCCGGTGCGGGCAGGGCTCGTAGAGCGGGCAGAGCAATGGCCCGGCTTTATGATTTTGCCTCGTCATTGGGGCAAGAAGATCCGTATCGAGAAGCCCGGAAAATACTATGGTCGCGACAGTCCCGAAGTCGTTGAGTTCGTACCCCAGCCACCCCCTGGATATGGAGAT
>PWYF01000210.1 GCA_003567955.1 Thiotrichales bacterium | reverse complement strand
TTCGCGGGCCATCGCCTGCAGGGGCTCGTAATGCTCGTCTTCGGGATCGTCACAGCCCTGGTAAACCACCGTGTGCGGATCGGAAAAACGCGCCAGGGTGTCGATATGGCCGTCGGTATCATCGCCGGCGATCTGGCCATTTCCCAGCCAGAGGAAGCGGCGCAGGCCGAGCAGTCGGCGCAGTTCGAATTCCATATCCTCGCGGCTTTTTCCGGGGTTGCGCGCTTCATCAACAATACTGCGTTCGGTGGCAAGCAGGGTGCCGTGGCCGTCAGTTTCCAGCGCGCCACCTTCAAGCACCAGTGTGGAATGGTGGCAGGGGGCGTTACCAAACACGCCGGCGCCCTGCAGCGCCGTGGTCAGACGATCATCATGGGCGGCCGGGTATTTGCCGCCCCAGCCGTTGAAGCGAAAATCAATCAGCCTCGCCTGGCCGCTGTCGGGCTCAATCACAGTGAGCGGTCCGTAGTCACGGCACCAGATGTCATCGCTGGGGGCGGTGGCAATGCGCAGCCGGTCAGTGTGTTCACCCGTGCGGCGCAGCAGCACGGTGATGTGTGCCGCGTGCAGGTCGTCAGCAGCAACGATCAGCAGGGGCTGGTAACGGGTGACGGCGGCGGCCAGTGCGCAGAGTTCCGCTTCCACTGCGGCGAGGGTATGAGCCCGGGGCCCCTCGGGCGTGGGCCAGACAAGCATGACGGCGCTTTGCGCCGCCCATTCGGCCGGCAGCCTGATCATGGACAAGACAGGGCTCAGTTACGCTGGACGGGAGGCTGGTCAAGGCTGACCGCGCGGATCACCCACTGGTGTTCAAAAACCACGACGAAGTCATCGTAGTACCAGCGGGTAATCGGCGGTTCGCCCACCGCGGGGCGCAGCCGGCGTGGCTCGCCGTAGCGCTGGCGCACCTGGTCCATATGCAGGCCCCGCGCCGGGCGATCTTCCAGCCGGGCCGGCGCAAACTGGGCGCCGGGCGGCACGCGCAGGGTATCGCCGCGATCACGGGTCTGTGACTGGGCCACTGCGGTCGCTGCCAGTAACAGGGCAAGCAGGCCGGTGATGATGACAACTTGCATACGGGTCATGGTTTTACTCTTCTCCGTTGATGCTTCTTCTCAACTATAGCAGCGCCGACAGCGGGTGGAAACCATTTCGAGCCAAAGGCGTCACGATTTGGTCCGCTTCATACCCTGTACAGGTGAATTGTGTTCTAATCGGCGGTCATGTTCAGACCATTCGAGATTTTCATCGGCCTGCGCTATACCCGCGCCAAACGCCGCAATCATTTCATCTCCTTTATCTCGTGGATCTCCATTCTGGGAATCGCGCTGGGAGTGACGGTGCTGATTACTGTGTTGTCGGTGATGAACGGCTTTGAACGCGAATTGCGCGACCGTATCCTGTCGATGACCTCGCACGTCAGTGTGCTTGGCTACGATCGTCGTGTGTCTGACTGGGAACCATTGATGGAAGAACTGCTCGGCTATGACCGGGTAGAAGGCGCGGCGCCCTATATTCAGGGTGAGGCCATGCTGCGCAGCGGCCGGGATCTCACGGGTGGCATCGTACGGGGCATATTGCCGGAGCAGGAAGGCGCGGTATCCGAAGTCGGTGAACAAATGGTGGCCGGCAGCATGGCAGACCTGCGCCCCGGCGAATTCAATATCGTGCTGGGGCGCCTGCTGGCTGAAAACCTCGGCGTACGGGCCGGGGGCACGGTGGACGTGATGGTGCCCGAGGCTTCGGTCACCCCCGCGGGCGTGGTGCCGAGAATGCGCCGTTTCCATGTGGTCGGGCTGTTTGATGTGGATATGTACGAGTACGACCGCAGCCATGCCTTCATTCACATGCAGGATGCCGCGCGGCTTTACCGTATGGACGATGACGTAACCGGGGTGCGCCTGCGTCTGGATGACCTGTTTGCTTCACCCTGGGTGCGAAATACGATCAATCCTGACCTGCAGCCCGGACTCTACGCCACCGACTGGACGCGTCAGCACGGCAATTTTTTCCGTGCCATCCAGATTGAGAAAACCGTGATGTTTATCATTTTGATGCTGATCGTGGCGGTGGCGGCGTTCAATATCGTCTCAACCCTGGTGATGGTGGTGACGGAAAAACAGGCCGATATTGCCATTCTGCGCACCCTGGGCGTGTCGCCGGCCGGGATTACCGGCGTGTTTATGGTGCAGGGCATGGTGATCGGGGTGATCGGTACCGGACTGGGGGTGATTGGCGGGGTGGCGCTGGCGCTGAATGTGGAGGCGCTGGTCGCGATGGTGGAAAACCTGATGGGCATGGAATTCATGCTGCGTGATGTGTATTACATCAGCGAACTGCCCTCGGAGTTGCAAAAGATTGATGTGGTGCGCATCGGGGCGATGGCGCTGGCGCTGGCGCTGGTGTCCACGCTGTATCCGGCCTGGAGCGCCTCGCGTACCGACCCGGCGGAGGCCCTGCGCTATGAATGAGCCAGCCATGTCACGTGACAGTCAATCGGCGACCCCGGTGGTGGCCTGCCGCGACCTGTCGCGCCGCTTCCGTCAGGGGCGGCTGGATGTGCAGGTTTTGAACGGCGCGAGTCTGGAGGTTTTGCCCGGCGAGCAAGTGGCGATTGAAGGCGCCTCGGGCTCGGGCAAGAGTACCTTGCTGCATTTGCTGGGGGGGCTGGAGACGCCGACCACCGGCGAGGTGCGGGTGATGGGCCGGAATATGCACAGCTTGTCTGCCGCCGAGCGGGGGCGATTACGCAATCGTTCGCTGGGCTTTGTGTATCAGTTTCACCATCTGCTGGCGGAGTTTACGGCGCTGGAGAATGTCGCCATGCCACTGCTGATTCGCCGCGCCGCCCCGGCCGAGGCGCGCGAACGGGCCGCGGACATGCTCGAGCGCGTGGGCCTGGAAGGGCGGCTGGATCACAAGCCGGGGGAGCTCTCCGGTGGCGAACGTCAGCGCGCGGCCATTGCCCGGGCGCTGGTGACCCGGCCGGACTGTGTGCTGGCGGATGAGCCCACGGGCAATCTGGACCCCGGCACGGCTGACCGGGTGTATGAGCTGACGCGCGAGCTCAACCGGGCCTTTGGTATCAGTTTTGTGGTGGTAACGCATAATCCGGAGTTGGCGCGTCGCATGGATCGCGTGCTGCGCCTGGAAGACGGGGTGTTGGTACCGGTTTAACCAGGACGCCGCTTTGAGGCGGGGTGGCTCAGGGGGGCGTTTCAGGTTTCAGGTCTAAGGTCTTAAGACCTTAGACCTTAGACTTAAGACTTAAGTGTTTATTCGAAGCAGGGAGGCTTCGATGACGGCCGTATTGCTTGCTTTTGCCGCCGGCGTGCTCGCCACGCTCTGGTTGCCTGTTCTCCCTCCGCTGTGGGGCT
>PWYF01000184.1 GCA_003567955.1 Thiotrichales bacterium | reverse complement strand
AGGGAACCGATGGCTTATACTGCCCGCCCGTGCCGGGATGGCGGAACTGGTAGACGCGCCGGACTCAAAATCCGGTTCTGGTGACAGAGTGCGAGTTCGAGTCTCGCTCCCGGCACCACCTTGCAATCGGGCATCGGGCACCGCCCTGATGCCCCTGGTGGCCACGCCATGAAATACTGCAGCCAGTGCGGGGCGCAGATCACGGTGCGCGTCCCCGAGGGCGACAACCTGCCCCGCTACGTTTGCGCAAGCTGCGACACGGTCCACTATCGCAACCCGCGCATGGTGGTGGGCTGCATTCCCGACTGGCAGGGCCGCATCCTGCTCTGCAGACGCGCCATCGAGCCACGCCGCGGCCTCTGGACACTGCCGGCGGGTTATCTTGAAAATGGCGAAACCACCATTGAGGGCGCCATTCGTGAAACCCGCGAGGAAGCCAATGCACGGGTAGAAGTCGCGGATCTCTACACCATGATCAACCTGCCGCATATTGATCAGGTGTATTTGTTGTTCCGGGCCCAATTACTTGACGAGAGGTTCTCGCCCGGCGACGAAAGCCTGGAAACCGGGCTTTTTTCAGAACCCGACATCCCCTGGGACGAGCTGGCTTTCCCCACCGTGGAATTCACCCTGCGCCACTACTTCCGTGACCTCAAACAGGGCCATTTCCGCCTGCGCGTCACCGACATCACACCGCCATACAAAATGAAATAATCCGCTAACCCTACCCAGCGGCCGCCTAAATCACTATCATTGGCAAGCTGATGCCGGCTGTCAGTCGGCCAAACCAGGCAATCATGGGCACTAGCCGCGGAGCCAAGACCGATGACCTACGTTGTGACCGAGAACTGCATCAAGTGCAAATACACCGACTGCGTGGAAGTCTGCCCGGTGGACTGCTTCCACGAGGGACCCAACTTCCTGGCGATTGACCCCGAGGAGTGCATTGACTGCACCCTGTGCGAGCCCGAGTGCCCTGCCGAAGCCATCTATTCCGAGGATGACCTGCCCGAAGACCAGCAGCATTTCCTGGAGCTTAACGCCGAACTGTCTGCCAAATGGCCAGTGATCACGGAAATGAAAGAACCCCCGGAAGATGCCAAGGAGTGGGACGGCAAGCCCGACAAGCTGCAACATCTGGAGCGCTAGCCTGAGGGGGCGACGAATTGATCAGCGTTTCCCTGCGGAAACGCTGATCAGATCGTCGCGTCTGAAGCGGGCCCTTCTAACCTCGCCGATGCTTCCCTATTCCTGCTCCAGCGCCTGGCGCATATTCTCCGGCGAGAGATAACCCCCGATGTGGCGACCCGATTCGGTGAATACCGCCGGCGTACCCCTGAGCTGCAGCTGCTGGACCAGGCGCAAATGCTCGCGCACCGGATTGTCACAGGGCGCGGCTTCCACCCGCTTACCCGCCTTGGCCCGGGTCATGGCATCCTGCTGGTCCTCCGAGCACCAGACCGCCACCAGCTTGTCATAACTGGGCGTATCCGGTCCGGAGCGCGGAAATCCCAGGTAGCGCACCCGTATGCCCTCAGCCAGATAGCCCGGCATCTCGCGCTGAAACTGGCGACAATAGCCACAATCAATATCGGTAAACACGGTAATGGTGTGCTCGGTCTCTTCGGGCTCAAAAATAATCATTGTGGACTCGTCCAGCCCCTCCAGAACTTCGAGGCGTGCGCGCGCCTGACTCTGCTCGGTGACATTGGTCTGATCGCCCAGCCGCAGGATCTCGCCGCGCACCAGGTAGTCACCATCCGCACTCATATAAAACACGCTGCCCTGGAAGCGCACCTCGTACAGCCCCTCAATCGGGGAGGGGGCAATCGCATCAATCTCACCGCCGGGCAAAATCTCCCCCAGCGTGGCCCGGATTGCCTTCTCGGCTTTCTCATCCACCGCCATTGCCGGCATCGCCATCAATCCCGTCACCATCATCAAACACAGACACCAGACTTTCATTCCCGTCCCCTCATCAAATACAACTCCAGGTTTCAGGACAATGCCGCGCAACAGCCCCTGTCCATTACCGGCGATGTGCGCAAAGCGCACGAGCCGACTGTCCTGAAACTTAAAACCTAAAACCTAAAACCTAAAACGACCCGCGCGAAGCGCGGGTTAACCCCGCGGATGATGTTTGCCGTGCAGGTCCTGCAAACGCTCACTGGCAACATGGGTATAAATCTGGGTCGTCGCCAGATCGCTGTGCCCCAGAAGCATCTGCACTACCCGCAAATCCGCGCCGTGATTGAGCATATGGGTGGCAAACGCATGCCGCAGCGTATGCGGCGACAATTCGCTCTGGATTCCTGCCGCCCGGGCATAGCGCTTGATCATGTGCCAGAAGGCCTGGCGCGTCATGTAATCCGTACGCCGGGTAGGAAACAGGTAGTCGCTCTGCCGACCACGCAGGATGTCATTCCGCGGCCCCGCTACAAACCGCTCCAGCCATTCACGAGCGGTATCACCCAGTGGCACCAGCCGCTCACGGCCACCCTTGCCGGTCACCCGCAATGACCCCTGCTGGAGATTCACCTGCGGTGTGCGCAACACCACCAGTTCGGAAACCCGCAAACCACTGGCATAGAGCATCTCCAGCATGGCGCGATCACGCATCCCGAGTGGATTATTGGTGTCAGGTGCCAGCAGGAGTTTCTCTACTTCAGTTTCACTCAGGGTCCGTGGCAGCGGCCGGCCCAGGCTCGGCATTTCAACTCGTGCTGTCGGGTCATCCGACACCCGCTTCTCCCGGAGTTGATAGTGAAAAAACCGGCGAATGCTCGACAGTTGCCGAGCGCTTGAACGAGGCAACGCCCCCTGCTCCACGCGCCAGGCCAGAAACGCCAGCAAATCCTCTCGCCGCATATCGATTAGCAGACGGCCGCGACCCCGTAACCAGCGCGCCAGACTCAGCAAATCGGCACGGTAGGCAGCCAGGGTGTTGTCGGCCAGCCCGCGCTCGGTCCACATGGCGTCCAGAAACAACTCGATCTCACGTATGTCGGCTTCGCACGCCGTTTCCGGTTTTTTTCTCAGCCTTTTGTCCGTCTGCATCAGCCTGCTACCAGTATTATCGCGCCCGGCCACCCGTGGCACCGGTTGGACCGAATGATCGCAGACAAGTGCCCGCAACCGGGCCACCGTGATCATCTGCCCTACAAGACCGTCATCCTAGCACTTGCATCGCAGTGACCACGACCAACCAGGGAAACACTGATTTATTCGTCGCGTCTCAGCGGGTCTTGCGGCGTCCATATGCAAGGCGCCATGCGCAGCCGAAGGCTGGTTGCCTTTGCAAGCACGGCAACGCCGCAGATGGGCGCCTCAGGGCCCGCCCTTCGGGGCGTTGCCAGCGTCCTGGTATCAAGGCGCAATTT
>PWYF01000176.1 GCA_003567955.1 Thiotrichales bacterium | reverse complement strand
CTCGATCACGATGACGACGAAGTCACCGCAACCATGAAGATCCGGCGCGCCAACATCTACCAAAAATACAACGAACTGATTGAATCACTCTACGAGTGAGGGGATTTTCCCTGCTCCGGCCAGCCGGGCGGGTAGTCTGGTTCCGGGGGATCTTCAGCACCTTCCGGATCGGGTTCTCCGGGACGCTCCGGGGTGATGATGCCGCGGTACTCGTCGGCCTGCACCGGTTGCGGTTCATGTGAGAGGAAATAGCGGGCCACGGAATTTACTGAAGTGGAATTGCGGGAGTGAGAATCGCAGTGATTCAGGGAGAGGCTTGTAGTAAATACAGTAATTTGATACGGATAGTGAAACTTTCAGAACTCGAAAAACAAATTAAATAACAATAAGCCGTAAAATTTTTCAATCAGGTGCTTGGTAGGGGGGAGCAATGGACTGTGCTGTAGTCTCGCGTTCTTTTTGTATTCTGGCAGTTCTTTGTCTGGCGATACCTTTTAATCTCCAGGCTCAAGCCATCAGTGATTTCACCGGCCCTCAGGAATTCAGTGAGGATTTCGAGACGGTCAGGTTGATGGGGGAGAGTTTTAATAATTTGCTGGTGTGGAATCGGGAGGATTTTCCCGAGTTCGGAGGCACATTTCGTGTCACTATACAGCGAGATGACGCTACGGATACTGTGAGAAACCCCAGTGACGGAGACGAGTGGAGTCTGACCTTTATTGATCCTCAAGGCAGGATTGCGCCGGTACCAGTTAGCTGGGTTTATGATGCAGATAGTGATTGCATCCTTTTCCAGGGCGAGTTGCCTGTTATTTGTGATGTTGCGATCCCGGAAGGTGAGAGAAAATCTGTCACCTACTCTTTGATAGCCCTGTTTGAGGCACCTTGTTTGACGGAAAGGACTTCCGGGTTTTTGCTTGATGCGCGGTTACCTGTCAAGGACGTAGAGGGCTCCCCGTTTGAATTTATTCCCACCTCTTTTTTGCCAGCGATTTCCGAGATTCAGGTTTCACCTGAAAAGATTCAGCCCGAACTTCCCGGCGATCCCTTTCTTGAACAAGAGGGATTCCCGAACCCACCAGTGGAACCCGAAAGTGCTGTAGTCCAGGTGGTTGTGACGGATGACAGGGACTGTGGTCGCCGCTTGGGGGGCGTTGAAGTTGAGCTTGAGAATACGGTCGTTCCAGGTAGCGGCGGGCACGCTCATTTTGATGATGAAAGTGAGCCGGGGACCGGGATTTATCCAGAGGCTGAAGATACTGAGGCTGTGCCGCCAACCATTGAAGGAGTGACGGACACGGATGGCATCTTTGAGGCTACCTATACGGCGGGTGAGTTTGGCGTGAAGGAGCGCATTGTGGTTCATGCTGAGCGGGCCCTGTTCGAGCCGCCTGAACTGGTTGAAGCGCAGGAGCAGGAGGGCGAGATCACAATCCGGGTACCCGGGCTGGTGGATTTTTCGGATGGCTTGTGGGGGGAGGACGAGTTTCGTAATCCCGGAGAAGGCGACGGGCGAACCTCCAAACCTCATCCGGAGCATGGTTTTATCATTTCTTTTGGTGGGGGCTGTCCGCATGATCCCCCGGCTGTTTGGGCTACGCTGGAGCTGCGCGATGCGATTGTTGAACTGAATGAAAAATATGAAGAAATCTTTGAGGCTGACTTGTCATTCAACGATGGCAGCTTGAAGTTTGGCGGCAAGATAGACCATTCATTTATTGGTGCAGACGACGGCGGTCGGGATACATCATGCCATGATTCCCACCGGCGGGGGGAGGATATTGATCCTAATGGGACTGATATTGATGGCACGAATATCTGGACAGCTGTCGATAATGGTATCCCGAGATACAGGGCGTTAAGGGAGATAGCTAGGAACATCGATTTGGCGTGGGTGGATTCAGATGGTCTCCACTTCCGATGGATTGAGGGATATTCCGATGAAGATAATGATGATGAGTAAGTTTTTCATAGGGGGGGTTTTGGTTGTTGCTGCAGGGACTGCGCATGCGGGGGAACTGAAAAACCCGCTTGATCGGGATGAAGACATCTCTGGAGCTGCCGTTGAAGTTGATGTGCAGCTAAACGAGGATGGCTTCTATGAATATATCTATACGATCAGAAATCCGGAATCCAGCAAGGGCACAATCGGAGGGTTTGGTTTCGGCCTGGGTTGTAGCCAGGAGTTTGGTGAGAGCGGGCTTCCAGCACAGGATGATGGCCAACGTTTTAACATAGGTGCTGGCGGTGAGCCTGGCGAGCGTAAACCACGGACGCCAGCCATTGTTCGGGCCGGGAAAGGGATTTACGGGATCACCAGGGGTGGTGCCGTTCAATGGGGTGTGCATATTGGCCCCGGCGAAAGCTGGCGCGATATGCGTGTGATTAGCCCTGTGGAACCCGGTCTTCGACGATATCGCCTTGATCCGGAGATCGACACTAATCCTGAAATCTGGGATTACGCTTCTCTGACTAAAGAAGAGCGTGAACAAGCACCTTCAACCACGGATTTCCGTGTCACCGGCATGATCGAGGGCCCGGCCTGTCCCGGGGTCACGCCGCCGCCGGAGGCACCCCGTTTTGCGGGGAAATCGCCCGGCCCCGAGGAAGTCAATGACCTTTTGACCTACTCCGAGCCGCTGCGTGATCGCCTCCGGGTCGACCGGGACCAGCGTTCGCTGACCATGACTATTCACTACGATGAGCGGATTGATCCGGAGACTTTCCGGGTACAGCCGGCCGCGGCGCGCCGGCATTTTGACCCGGAGCCGGGTGGGAGGCAGACGCTGGAGGTGCCGCTGAGCGGGCCGCTGACGCGGCTGCAGCTTGAGGTGCATCCGCGGAAATCGGACCTGCCGCGTGATGAGGACCCGTATCATCATTCCTTCAAGGACCGGGATGTGTTCGAGATTCGACGGCGGGATATGCAGGAGCCCCCGGGGCGGGATCCGGAAGGACCCCCGGGGCAACGGGAGTAACGCCTTATGTTATGGCGTCGTCCTTTGTGTCGCCGGGTGGTGATCTGCGCCGCAGCCCTGCTGCTCGCGGTCGGATGCAGTGAGCATGTGGACCCCGGTGATGAGCCGCCGCTGGTGGATTTCTCGCGGAATCTCGGCAGCGGGGAGGTGGCGCCGGGGGTCATCCGGCATCTTGGCCCCCTGTTGCATGTCAGTTACTCCGAAGCGCTGGATCCGGGCACTTTTTCCGCGCGGATTGATGGTGAGGACATTACGGCGCGGTTCCAGCCAACGCCCGGCGCCCGTCAGGCGGTTTCCATGAAGGATTTTGTGGCACGCGACAGCCGGCATGAGGTGGTGATTACCGCTGCGCCTGCTGGCGGGGAACTGCGCGAGTATCAATACAGCTTTGGTTATGATCCGCCCCGGACCGCTATACGCGCGGAACGCGTCACCACCCGCGTGGATCCCGAGACCGGCGAGGAAATCACGGAGCGGGAGGTTGTCGATATGAGGGAAGTCGAGCCGGAACTCGGCGAAGTCGATGAGCGGGTCATCCATGAAGAGGACGAAGTGGTTCCCGAAAAGAGCCCGGAGTTACAGCGCGCCATAGAGGATTACGAACGACGGGTGCGTGAGCTGCATGAGCGCAGTGGCCAGTGACGGGCGCCGGGCCGCGCCAACATCTACCAAAAATACAGTGAACTGATCGAATCACTCTACGAGTGAGGGGATTTTCCCTGCTCCGGCCAGCCGGGCGGGTAGTCTGGTTCCGGGGGATCTTCAGCACCTTCCGGATCGGGTTCGCCGGGACGCTCCGGGGTGATGATGCCGCGGTACTCGTCGGCCTGCACCGGTTGCGGTTCATGTGAGAGGAAATAGCGGGCCACGGCCGTGATGCGCTCGGATGAGCGACTCTGAAGCGCGGCGCGCATTTGTTCCGAGAGCATCAGTTTCTCGTGCGCCACGCCGGGCGGGATGTCCGGCTCGGGCTCGCGCAGGCGCAGGTTGCTGACACCGGTCAGCAATACAAAGCTGCGGTGTGTAAGCACGGCCTGGTCGATGCCTTCCTGATAGATGGTGTCTATATAGCGGATATAGCCTTCCTCGGCCAGCCACAGCATGGTGCCCAGGCAGGCCAGATGCCGGGCCGAATGCATGCCCAGTTCATCGGGTTCGTCCTCGCCGCAGATGTCTTCCACATAGATGGCCCGCCGCCGGGGGAAGACCTGATAAAGCTGGATCAGGGTCCGCAGGGTGTCGTGACAGAATTCCTCAATGTGCAGATCGGCCATTGCTGTGCTCAGTTCCTGGCGGTCTTGCCCACACGCCGGATGATGCCTGTGAATCCCATCAGGGTCGAGGCCTCGGTGTAGATACGGCCGCGTACGAACAGCATGCGTCCGCTTTCATGAATGACTTCGCCATCGGCCAGCACAATATCGCCGGGATAGGCGGGCGCGGTAAAGTCGCTGTTCATCGAGACGGTAACCGCCATGCCCTGCAGGCGGTCACGGGCGATGGCGAAGAGGGCGAAATCGGCGAACAGCATCAGCATGCCGCCGTGCACAATGCCGGCGCCGTTGCAGTGGCGGGGTTCGACCCGGAAGCCGCAGCGGTAACGGCCGTCAGTATCGCGGGTGTGGTAGATCGGGCCGTTGTTGTCTTCGAAGGGGTCGCCGCTGTCCAGCGCCCAGCCCTCAAATGGATTGTCCTGGCTCATCACAGGTCCTTTCGCTGTTCAAAGGTGAATCGTTTCTGGCCGATCTTCGCTACCAGCGCATGATCCGGCGGGGCCGCACCGGCAACTGGCCGCGCCAGTAGAGGATTAACACCAGCCCGAAGAGCATGCCGCCCAGATGGGCAAAATGGGCAATGCCGCTCATGGTGCCGGTGACGCCGAAAAACAGCGTCAGGGCGCCGAAGCCCAGCACAAACCACTTGGCCTTCATGGGGATGGGCGGAAACAGCAGCATGATGCGCTGGTTGGGGAACATCATGCCGAAGGCCAGCAGAATGCCAAAGACGCCACCGGAGGCGCCCACGGTGGGGTAGATATTGCCACCGCTGGCGACCTGGTAGCTGGCCACGCCGAGCTGGAGCAGACCGGCGCCGATCACGCAGACCAGGAAATCCACCAGAAATCGCTGCGAGCCCCAGGCATTCTCTATGGCCACCCCGAACATCCACAGCGCAAAGAGATTCAGCCCCAGGTGCATCAGGTTGGCATGCAGGAAGCCATAGGTGAGCACCTGCCAGGGATAGAAACCGGGGACTTCCATCGGCCCGCGCGGACCCATGGCCATGTCGGGCGTGCCCAGCGGCCACAGCGCCAGCAGGTGCTGCATGCTGTTGCCGGTGAGCATTTCCACCACGAAGATCAACACATTGAGAATCAACAATGCCTTGATCACCGGCGGGAACATGCTGAAGCCGGTGACCGGCCTGAACGTCTGGTTCACGATGGGGTTTCCCTGGTCTCAGCCGGTGTTGTCGTCAGCATAGAGACTTTCGATCTCCTCGCTGTACTTGTCCTGGATGATGCGCCGCTTGAGTTTCATGGTGGGGGTCAGCTCGCCGCCGTCCACCGTGAACTCGTGCGGGATGATGCGCCAGCGTTTGATGGTTTCCACCCGCGCCAGTTTCTCGTTCACGGCGTCGATTTGCTGCTGTAAATGGGCCATGAATTTGGGGCACTCGGAGGCGATCTCGGCTTCCTGCGCGGGGCTGCCGATCGCTGCCGCCTCGCCCGGAATCTTGTCCGGGTCCAGTGTCAGCAGGGCGCCCAGGTATTTGCGGCTGTCGCCGATCACCACGGCCTGGGCCACCACCGGGATGGCCTTGAGCTCGCCCTCGATGTGCTGCGGGGCGATATTCTTGCCACCGGCGGTGATGATGATTTCCTTCTTGCGGTCGGTGATATAGAGAAAGCCGTGCTCGTCCAGGCGGCCGACATCGCCGGAGAGGAACCAGCCGTCTTCGTCGATGGCCTCGCGGGTGGCTTCCTCGTTCTTGTAGTAGCCCTTGAAGATATGCGGGCCGCGAATGCAGATTTCGCCGTCGCCGGCGATGCGCAGTTCCACGCCTTCAAAGGCGCGGCCCACCGACCCGCGCCGGAAATTGCCGGGGTAAGACAGGGTGGTGGCGCCGGTGGTTTCGCTCAGTCCGTAGACTTCATACAACCGGATACCCAGGTTGCTGAAAAAATCCATGGTGTCACGCGCCAGCGGCGCGGCGGCGGTGATTTCATAACGGCTGCGGTCAAGTCCCAGACGCTTGCGCACCTTGTCGAACACCAGTTTTTTGGCCAGGCCGTAACTCAGGGGTGGTTTGCGGCCCTCGTCATAAGCCTGCTCGGCCCGCGCGCCCACCTCGCGGGCCCAGGCGGCAATCTTGCGCCGCAGCGCCGGCGCTGCGGCGCCCGCGGCCTGCATCTGGGCCTGGATTTTCTCCCACACCCGGGGCACGCCCATGAACACATGCGGGCGGACCTCGCGCAGGTTCTCGCCCAGCTGCTCCAGCCCTTCGGAGAAGTACACGCAGCTGCCGGTGGTCACCGGCCCGTGAATGGTCAGCACCTGCTCGGCGATATGTGACAGGGGCAGGTAACTGATGGTCTGGTCCTCGGGGCGAATGTCGATGATGCGGGTGGTGTGCTCGGCCGACCACACCAGATTGTGGTGGCTGAGCATCACGGCCTTGGGGTTGCCGGTGGTGCCGGAGGTGTAGATCAGGGTGCAGGTGTCTTCCGGTTGCTGGTTGTCGATGCGTGTTTGCAGATCGCTTTCCGGCGTTTTGCCGGCTTCCTCGGACAGCTGTTCCCAGTGCCAGATGCCATCGCCCTTGGCGGCATCGTCCATGACGACAATGGCCTTGACCCCGGGCAATTGCTCGCGCACAGAGAGAATCTTGTCCAGGTATTCGCTGTTTTCCACCACCACGATTGAGGCTTCGCCGTGATCAATCACATAACGGCATTGCTCGGGGCTGGAGGTGGTGTAGATGCCGGCCGGTCGGCCGCCGGCGGCAATCGCGGCCAGATCGGCGATCACCCACTCGGGCCGATTGTAACCCAGGATGGCGACCCCCTCGCCAGGCTCCAGACCAAGGCTGATAAAGGCCTGCGCGGTGCTCATTACCCGCTCGTGATATTCGCGCCAGCTGATCGTTTGCCAGCGGCCGTCGCGTTTAAAGCCCAGCGCCGGCGCCTCTCCGCGCTTGCCGGCCGTGGCCCTGAAAACCTCGATAATGGTGCGCTCGCTCATGGTGGCGTCTCCTCCTGTGTTATATCCCGCGACGGACTGACCCTTGTGTCGGCTCAGGCGCTCAGGCCCACGTTGTTTTTCTCCAGGACCCGGTCGGCGCGATAGCTGGAACGCACCAGCGGCCCGGAGACCACTTCCAGGAAGCCCCGTTCCAGGCCCCACTGGCGGTATTTTTCGAAATCTTCCGGCGGCACATAGCGTTCCACCGGCAGGTGATTCATGGTCGGGCGCAGATACTGGCCGAAAGTGACAATATCCACCTGTGCTGCACGCAGATCATCCAGCGCCTGGCGGATTTCGTCCTCGCGCTCGCCCAGCCCCAGCATCAGGCTGGTTTTGGTAAGCACGCCGGGCCGGTGTTGTTTGGCGTGGGCCAGTACCTCCAGGGTGCGTTCGTAGCCGGCGCGGGGGTCACGCACCCGCTGTGTCAGCCGAGCCACGGTTTCCAGGTTCTGGGCGAACACTTCGAGGCCGGAATCCACCACCGTCTCGACATGGGCATGCACGCCACTGAAGTCCGGCGTCAGTGCCTCGACCGCGGTGTCGGGATTAACGCGCTTGATCTCACGCACACAGGCGGCATAGTGCGCGGCGCCGCCATCGTCCAGATCATCCCGGTCCACCGAGGTCAGCACCACATAGCGCAGGTCCATCAAGCGGACGGCCTCGGCGGCCTGGCGGGGTTCGTCCTGATCCAGCCAGCCGCGCGGGTTGCCGGTATCCACGGCGCAGAAGGCGCAGGCGCGGGTGCAGACATCGCCCATCAGCATCAGGGTGGCGGTGCCGTTGTTCCAGCACTCGCCGATATTGGGGCACATGGATTCCTCGCACACCGTGGCCAGGCGATTATCGCGCACCGTCTGGCGCACGGCGTTATAGCCCTGGCCGCCGGGGACGCGCGCTCGCAGCCACGGGGGCTTGCGCCCACCGGGAATCTGCGCGTTGGCGTTGCGCTTGATGCCGTTCTTGATGGCGCGGATGCCGTGGTCCTTGTCGACCTTGGCGCCGCTGACCACCACCGGAATGCCCTTCAGGCTGGTGCCCATGCCTTGTTCATGCTCCCTTGTTGCGAGCGGTGTATGCCATGATAACTGACATTGTGCGGTCATTGTGGGTTCCGGGAGCGGGCTGGGGCCGCTGCGGGCACTTCCAGGGCGAAAGCGGGGTCACAGTGGTTATGAGGCGGGCAGACAACCACCGGCGACTGTTAGTGGCAGGGCTGTGCGGCTCCGCATGGGGGGCGCTGCTGATTACGATGTTGCTGGTCGCCCAGGCGCAGGCTTCCACTTCCTCCTCCCTGCGTTGCAACGGTGATCTGATCACGCGGGGAGATTTGCGCGCGGAGGTCCGCGCCGCCTGTGGCGAACCTGACATGATTGTGCCCGTGGGGCATATGTATGCCAGCGGCGCGGGGTTGCTGCCGTATGAAGCACTCTGGTACTACAACGAAGGGCCGCGGCGCTTTATTCGGGAAGTGCGGTTGCGCGATGGTCGTGTCGTCGGCATCGCCTCGCGCGGGTATGGTTTCAATCCCGAGGCACCGGGAAGTTGCGGCCATATGGACTTCAGGCCCGGCATGACGCGGCTGGAAGTGATGGCGCGCTGTGGCGAACCCTCGGACCGCCATGTCCGCATCATGCGAGATCATCTTGACCCGCATCGGCCCCGGCTCGGGAGCACGGCCGTGCTTGAGGAAAAGTGGGTCTACAATTTTGGCCCGCATCGTTTTATCCGCGTTCTGACGCTGGTTGATGGTCGGGTGCGGGAGGTAAATTCCGCCGGCCGGGGTTATCGCGAATGACGCAGCTTGCAGGCTATGCGGGTGGGCTGTTGATGTTGCTGGCCGCCGCTGTGCAGGCCCAGGAACGAGTCATCGGGGCCTTCTCCGAAGCCAGCCTGGCGGGCTGGGAAGCCGAAGTCTTCTCCGGGCGCACGCAATATGATCTGGTGGAGGAACCTGAGGTGGGCACGGTATTGCATGCCCGCTGCAGTGATGCCGCCTCGGGGCTCTGGCGCCGGATCGAGGTGGACTTGCGTGAAACCCCGGTGCTGGAATGGTCCTGGCGGGTGGATCAGACATTCAGCGGTATTGACGAAACCGTGCGCGCCGGCGATGACTACCCGGCCCGGGTGTATGTGGTGGTGGATGGCGGCTGGCGGCGCTGGCGCACTCGTGCCATCAATTATGTCTGGGCCAGTGAAAAGCCGGCCGGGGCCGACTGGCCCAACGCCTATGCTTCTCAGGCCCGGATGCTGGCCGTGCGTTCCGGGTCGCCGGAAGTGGCGGGGCAATGGCGGCGTGAATCCCGCAATGTACGGGAGGATTTCAGGCGCTATCATGGGCGTGATGTCGAGCAAATCGACGCCGTGGCGATCATGACGGATTGCGATGACACCGGCGGCGAGGCCGAGGCCTGGTACGGGGATATCCGTTTTATCGCCTCACCGCAGGACTGACACCGGCTCCGGGGGGGAGAGACATGGACGATACGGTGCGCTGTGATTATCACCCGCGGCGGGCGGCGCGCTGGCAATGCCCGGATTGTGTCCGCACCTACTGTCGGGAATGTGCCCATTGCAGTGACCAGCCGCTCTCCGCCAACCCCGGGGACGGGCCGCCGTGCCCATTGTGTGGCCGGCTCACGGAATCCGTCGGTCACGCCAATACCATCGTGCCCTTCTGGCTGCGGATCCATGATTTTTTTCGCTATCCCTCGCACCCCCGGGCGCTGGTCTATATGGCGGTGCTGGCGCTGATCAGTACCCTGGCGCCTCGCCTGGGGCTGCCTGGCGTCTTGCTGGTATTGATGGTGTCAGTGGTGTTTGTGCGTTATGCCTACGCCACGCTCGAGCATACCGCGCGCGGTCATATCGAGCCGCCGGTGGTGGATATGGATATGGTCACCGATCGTCTGGGTGTGGCCTTTCAGCAGGTGGCGGTGTTTGTGCTGCTGATGATCGCGGCTATTGCGGCGATGGTTTTTCTGGGCCCGCTGGGCTTTGTGCTGGCTTTTTTCTTCCTGATGGCGATTCCGGCCACGGTGATGTTGCTGGGGATGGAGGGCCGCATCATGGTAGCGGTCAATCCGTTGCGCCATGTGGGGCTGATCGCCGGGGTGGGTTGGCCCTATTTGCTGCTGTGCCTGTTTCTGGTGCTGCTCTACGGGGGCTCGGCAATCATTACCCAGCTCTCCATGCATGTGCTGCCCATGGGCGGTGTGATGTTCGTGGCCAATTTCACCAGCATGTATTTCACCCTGATCATGTTTACGCTCATGGGCTACGTGGTCTATCAGTATCACGAAGTGCTGGGCTTTGATGTGGAAGCCGAGCACGAGGCCGGCGAGGAAGACGAGGGTGCGGCGCCCGATCCTGCCATCACCCGCTCGCATATCCTGGTCTGTGAGGGGCGTGTGAAGGCGGCGCTGGACGGGCTGTCGGCCCGACTGCGGGATGGGCCGCCCGATCCGGCCCTGCGTGAGCGTTTCCACCGGCTGCTGATACTGGCCGGAGAGGGCGAACGACTGGCCGGCTTCAGCCGCGGTTATATCCGGCGCATGGTGGAGGAAGACAAGACCGGCAAGGCGCTGGCGATCTATCGCGATACGCTCCGGCTGGTGCCGGATTTTGATCTGGAGGACGCCCGGCTGGCTGTCCCGCTGATCCAGGCGGCGGCGCGGGAGCGGGCCTGGGATATGGTGCTGGCGCTGGCGCGCGGGTTTCGCGAGCGCTATCCGGGAAACAAGCATATCCCCGAGGTGTATTTTCTTGCGGCCCGGGCTCTGAGCGAGGGGCGCGGCCAGGATGGCAAGGCCCGTTCGATCATCCGCCAGTTGCTGGAGAAATATCCGGCCCATGCCCGGGTCGAAGAGATGCGGCGTTACCAGCAGGCACTGGAAAAACTCGGGGCCGGACCGGCCTGAATTATTGCGCGGGCTGTTGCCGCCACTGCAAAAGTTTTTCGGCCTGCTGGCCGGCCTCGGTGCCGGCGAAGCGGCGGCTCAACAATTGCAGCCATTCCCGGCCTTGTTCCGGCGCTTTGGCCTTGATCCGGGACCGGGCCAGACGCAGGATCACGTCCGGCAGACGCCGGCTGGCGCGCGGGCGCTTGAGTAACAGCTTGACGATATTCTCCGCTTCTTCCAGATAACCCCCCTGGATCAGGGTCTGCGCCAGCCCCAGATACTGCGCCGGTGAAATGCGCACCCCCGGCCGGGCCCGGGCCAGATAATCCCTGAAGGTGTCATGCACCAGGCGCACGGTTTCGGGGTCGGTTTCCGGCAGGGACAGGATCTGGCCGGCGACGTCATGGTAGTCCTCACTGTCCGGTCGGAAACGGGTGACTGCATAGAGCTGGCGCAGGAGCTGGCGATGGCCGGGGTGTTGCTGCAGCAGTTTCTGCAGCAGGGGTCGGGCCTCGTCCAGGCGCAGCTGTTCAACCAGGGCCATGGCCCGGGCGTGTTCGTCCAGGGTTTCGTCCTCACGGACCGGCGCATCCATGAATTCGGTATTGACCGGGGCATCAATCCCCCGGTGGGTGCCGGCAATGACGGCGCCGCCGATAAAGCCGCCAATGTGGGCGAAATAGGCGATATTGCTTTCCGGGTTGTTCCAGACCTGGAGCAACTCGAAGCCGATCCAGAGCGGCAGCATGATCAGCGCGGGGGCCCGGATAAAACCGAAATAAAACAAAATGGAATAGAAAAACCGGATACGGCGCAGGCCGTAGATCACGGCGAAAGCGCCCATAATCGCGGAGATGGCGCCCGAGGCGCCCACCAGCGGCGCGGCGCTGCCCAGATTGAGCAGCCAGTGCAGGCTTACCGCGGCGAGCCCCCCCAGCAGGTAGGCGGCCAGAAAGGCCCGCCGACCCATGGCCATTTCCACCATGAAACCCACCAGCAGCAGGAAAAGCATGTTGCCCAGCAGATGCATCAAGCCACCATGCAGGAACATGTGGGTGACAAGACTGGTCAGCGAAGGCTCGGCTGGCTTGAAGCCATGCCGCCAGCTCACGGAGCGCGCCAGGATCTGTTCCACTTCCGCGCGCTGGCTCTGCCAGTGGTCATGTTCCGGGTGTTCCGGCGTGATGATATCCCCGGCCATCAAGGCCCGCCGAAAACGTCCGTCCGTCTGGATATCAAAAAAAATGCGAATGGCCTCGCGGTCTTCATGCGGGTCCGGTGGGGCCGCGTTGAGGTACTCGCGGATGGCGAGGGCTTCACTGCGATTGCCGCGTTCCTCCAGCCACTCGGCCCGCGCCGGGAATTCAATCCGCGGCAGGTCGGATTCCATGTAGTGGTAGTAGGCATCCATCGGATGTTGCCAGTCGCCAGACTGGAACATAAAAAATACGAAGCAGTTAATGAGCACCAGCGCCAGTGTCACCAGCGGCGGGTTGGAAAGATCGGGCTTGCGATCAGCGGGCAGGATGATCATGACTGGAATCCATTCCCGGAATATTCTTTGTAGCGTGTACGCTAGCCGAGCCCGGCAGACGGGGCAAGCCCGGGCATCAGGCCGGAGCAGTGTCGGCCACGGCAGCCCGCAGCCGCCGGGCAAGTTGTTGCAGGGCGGGACCTGCGGCCTCCGGGTCGGCTATGACCAGATACAGTGTGGCCCGGCGCTCGGCGCCCTCGGCCAGCGGCAGCGGCCGCAAGGCGCCACTGGCCAGTTCTTCCCGGATGCTCTCTTCCGGATACCAGGCAAAGCCC
The DNA here is from genome assembly GCA_003567955.1 of Thiotrichales bacterium. Taxonomy (GTDB): domain Bacteria; phylum Pseudomonadota; class Gammaproteobacteria; order UBA5335; family SLRW01; genus SLRW01. The sequence continues at coordinate 1,633 of PWYF01000176.1, read as the reverse complement.
AGGCCCATACAGGCGGCGCGAATCCAGGTAGCCTTGTGGCTGACGGTCCAGCGCTGGCTGGCGCCTTGCCAGGCCCCGCTGCGGGTCCGGCGGGCGCCGCTGTCGCGCATGATCAGGTGGCGGTGAGCACGCAGGTCCTCCAGGGTGAGCGGGCGATTCAGTTGATGCAGGGGATGCGTCGGGGCGGCGACCGCAATAAAGCGGACGGACATCAGCGGGTCACCCAGAAAGCCGGCTGGCACTTGCGAACAAATCGCCATGTCGACCCGGTGTTCCAGCAGCAGTTCGTCGGTGCCGCCGAGTACGGATTCATGCAACTCCACCCGGGTATGTGGATGCGTCTCGCCGAACTGCGCCAGACAGCGCAGCAATAACCAGGTGGGGAAAATGCTCTCCACGGCAAGCCGCAGTTGGGCCTGTCCGCCCGCGGCCAGGTTGGCTGCGGCCTGTTCGATACGTTCGGCTTCGTCTATTAACGCCCGGCCACGTCTGTAGAGCACGGCGCCGGCATCCGTCAGCCGCGCTTTGCGCCCCTCGATCGTGAACAGCTTGAGCCCCAGGCGGGATTCGATCTGGTGGACGGCGTGGCTGATACTGGACTGGCTGCGATGCAGTGTCTCGGCGGCACGGGCGTAACCGTCATGGTCCACCACCGCGACCAGGGCCCGCCATTGATCCAGTGACACACGGGGTTGTGGCATACCCACTCCGTAGCAATGTCTAATATATCTAATAATTAGATCATAAAAGCCGAAATTATGCGCTTTTTATTCGACTATGTTGATATTTAAATGGCCGCACCTGTAACAAACGGAGTGTGAGCCATGACAACGATCCTGCAGATCAATGCGAGTATTTTTGGTGATGACGGTCAGTCCTCGCAGCTGGCGGATGCTTTTGTGCAGCGCTGGCGTGAGGCTGAGCCCGATGCGCGACTTATTCGCCATGACTTTGCTGAAAAACCCGTGCCGCATCTGACCGCGGCCCGCTTCAAGGCGGCGTTGACGCCGGTGGCCGAGCGCAGCGGGGTCCAGGCGCGGGAGGCGGCGATCGCCGACCGGCTGGTGGATGAGTTGCTGGCGGCTGATGTGCTGGTGATTGGTCTGCCCATGTACAATTTCAATGTGCCTTCCACCCTCAAGGCCTGGTTTGATCATGTGGCGCGCGCCGGCACCACGTTTCGTTATACGGAAAACGGCCCGCAGGGCTTGCTGGAAAATCGGCGGGCTTATCTGTTGACCGCCCGGGGTGGCCAGTACGCAGGTACGGAGAATGATTTGCAGACGCCGTATGTGCGGTTTTTCCTCGGCTTTCTGGGGATCACGGAAGTCGAGTTCGTGCACGCGGAGGGCCTGGCCATGGGCGATGAAGCCAGTCACCAAGCGCTTGCCTCGGCACGCGAGGCCCTGGCAGCCCTGGCGGCCTGAATCTTCGTTCGTAATCACCGGCTTGTGCAGCCGGGGAGGTAAGCGATATGAGCGAGCGTACTTTCGAAAAAATTATTCCGGGTCCCGCCGCATCTGATGGCGACGGGGTCAAGCTGCGTCGCAGCCTGGGCGCAAGTCAGGCACTGCGTCACGACCCCTTCCTGATGCTGGATGAATTCTATTCGGATGACCCGGATGACTACATT
>PWYF01000223.1 GCA_003567955.1 Thiotrichales bacterium | reverse complement strand
GTCGGCTTTGCGCATTATGTTTGTGTCGGTTTTATTGCGCCGGGGTTGCTACCATAGCACGACGCGCATCGTTTTCAGGAATGCAGAAGGCAGACATGATCAGAGCCATATTCTGGGATTTTGGCGGGGTGATTACCAGCAGTCCCTTTGAGGCGTTTAACCGCTACGAGCAGGCCCACGATCTGCCCCGCGATTTTATTCGCAGGCTTAATGCCCGCAACCCCGATACCAATGCCTGGGCGCGCTTTGAGCGTAGCGAAATGACCCTGGCGGAATTTGACCGCGCTTTTGCCGAGGAGTCGGCCGCGGCCGGCCACGCCGTGCCCGGGCGCGAGGTGATCCGTCTGCTGGCGGGCGAGCCCCGTCCGCAAATGGTGGTCGCGCTGAAGCGATGTGGTGAGCATTTTATTAATGCCTGTCTGACCAATAATGTGCGCTTCGGGGAGGGGCCGGGGATGCAATTCGATACCGATCGTGCCGGGGAGATAGCGCGCATCATGCAGTTGTTTGATGTGGTGGTGGAATCCAGCGCGGTGGGTGTGCGCAAGCCGGACCCGGCCTTTTATCGACTGGCATGTGAACAAGCGGGTGTGCAGCCGCCGGAGGTGGTGTACCTTGATGATCTGGGGGTGAACCTCAAACCGGCGCGGGCCATGGGGATGACCACCATCAAGGTGACCGGGCCCGAACAGGCGCTGGACGATCTGGCGGACTGCACGGGGCTGGATTTCGGTTCGCCGCGTAGATAATCGGGGGAGGTGCTGGCATGGCGGTTGTAGCACATATGGAAGGCGGTATTGCGGTCGCGCGTTTTGAGCTTGGGCCGCAGGGGCTGAGTATCGGGCGTTCTCCGGATAATGACGTGGTGGTCGATGACCCGCTGGTGAGCAAGGCGCACGCGGTGGTGGAGTCCTGTGAGCAAGGCGATGCGCCTGGCTGGCAGGTGCGTGACCTGGACAGCACCAACCACACCTGGGTCAACGGCACCCGGGTTGCGACGCAGGTCCTGCAGCACAACGACGAGATTGTGGTGGGTATGTGCGAATTGCGTTTTCTGGATGAGAGCCAGGCGCTGGAGGCCACCCAGGAAGTGCGCAAGAGCTGGATTCCGGGGGTTTATTACACACGCCCCAAAGATGAGGATAAACCGCAGGAGTGACCCCGGCCATGCAATACCGCCAACTTGGCAGAAGCGGCCTGCAGGCCTCGGTGGTCGGGCTGGGCACCTGGCAGTGGTGCGGGGTGTGGGGCGAGCCCATGGCTCAGAAGCAAGCGACGGCGTTGATGGACCGGGCCCGTGAGCTGGGCGTGAATCTGGTGGATACCGCGGAATGCTATGGCGATCATGTGTCCGAGTCACTGCTGGGCAAGGCGCTTGCCGGGCAGCGACAGGACTGGCTGGTGGCCACCAAGTTTGGCCATGTGCCGGGCAGTGAGTCACCCGAGGCGGACTGGCAGCCGGAGTCGGTGCGCCGCCAGCTGGCCGCTTCGCTGAAGGCGCTGGATACCGACTACATTGATATTTACCAGTTTCATTCCGGCGGCGACGAGCAGCTGGATAACGAGGCGCTGTGGGAGATGCTCCATCGCCAGCGTGAAGCCGGCGTGATCCGCTGTCTGGGGGTGTCTATCGGCAATCCGGGCAACGTGCGGCAGGTGTTGCGAGCTGCTGAACTGGGCGCCGATGTGATTCAGGTCACCTGGAATTGTCTGCAGCGCAAGGCGGGTGAAGCCGTGTTGCCGGCCTGTCGGGAACACGAATTGGGGGTGATCAATCGCACGCCCCTGGCCAGCGGGTTTCTGGGCGGGCGTTATGCGCCCGGCGCGCGCTGGCCTGAAAACGACGTTCGCAGCATGCGCCGCCCGGAAAAAATCGACGAGGAGCTGGACAAGGCGCGGACAATAATCGGCGAATCCGTGCCCGAAGGGCAATCTCCGGCCGCCTGGGCACTGGCCTGGTGTTTGAAAAACCCGGCGATTACCAGCGTGATTCCCGGTTCGCGCACGCTCGAACAGCTTGAGGACAGCGTGCGAGCGGTTGAGCTGCTCGAAGGTTAAGGAAACGCTGATTAATTCGTCGCGCTTCAGGCGACTTCCAGCATACGCTCGACGGCCCGCCGGGCCTGACGCGCAATGGCCGGGTCGACTTCCACCCGCGGGCTCAGGGTACGCAGGCTTTCCAGCACTTTGGGCAGGGTAATGCGCTTCATGTGCGGGCAGAGGTTGCAGGGCCGCACAAAGTCGATATTCGGGAATTCCACCGCTACATTGTCACTCATTGAGCATTCGGTGATCATCACCACCTGGCGTGCGTCGGACTGGCTCAGATGCTTGATGAGTCCCGAGGTGGAACCGGTGAAATCAGCCTCTTCCAGTACATCCGGCGGGCACTCCGGGTGCGCCAGGATATGCACGCCGGGGTGCTGTTCGCGATAGCGACGCAGTTCGTCACCCGTGAAACGCTCGTGGACCTCGCAGGCCCCCTGCCACAGGATCAGCTCCACGTCGGTCTGGCTTGCGACCCATTTGCCCAGGTACTGGTCGGGCAGGAAAATCACCCGTTCGCTGTTCAGGCTTTCGACGATGTCCACCGCGTTGGAAGAGGTGCAGCAAATATCGGATTCAGCCTTCACCTCGGCGCTGGTGTTGACGTAGGTCACCACCGGCACGCCGGGGTAGCGCTCGCGCAGCAGCCGGATGTCGGCTGCGGTGATGGATTCGGCCAGTGAGCAGCCGGCATCCATATCCGGGATCAGCACGGTCTTTTCCGGACACAGGATCTTGGAAGTCTCGGCCATGAAGTGCACGCCGCACTGCACGATCACACCAGCATCGGTTTTGGCGGCCTCGCGGGCCAGCCCCAGCGAGTCACCGGTAATATCGGCGATACCGTAATAGATTTCCGGGGTCTGGTAATTGTGCGCCAGGATGACCGCGTTGCGTTCGCGCTTGAGCCGCTCGATTTCCGCGATATAAGGCGCATGAACAGCCCATTCCACCTCGGGAATCACATCCCGCACGCGCTCGTAAAGCGGCGCCAGTTCGGCGCGCTGGGCGGGATTGAGTTCGGGCACTCGGGCCTCGCTTTGGGTTTGCATGCTTTTCCTCCGCGAGCCGGCCACTGCCGGCGTAGCTTATGCTTAAATGGAGTATAACTGTTTCGAGTGTGACTGCAAGCCGCAGCGAGAGTTCAACTTGCCCCGGGCAGGCGGACCCCGGGGGCCGGCCTTTCCCGCAATACCTCACGGCGAAAGCGAAACAGTTTGGCGGGCCGTCCGCCGGTGCTGAAGGTGGTGCCCCCGCTTTCCTCGACCAGCCCGCCTTTTTCCACCAGGCGGCGAAAATTCTGCTTGTGCAGGCGCACGCCTGAAAGTGCCTCCACCACGCCCTGCAACTGCGACAGGGTGAAGGTATCGGGCAACAGTTCAAAGACCACCGGCCGGTACTTGAGTTTGCCGCGCAGTCGACCCAGGGCCGTGGCCAGTATGCGGCGGTGATCCAGCGCCATGGGTCGCCCGGACGGGGAGGTTGGCAGCCGCTCCGCGGGGGTGTCTTGCGGCCAGGCTTCGGGGACCAGGGCGGCTTCATAGAGGATCTGGTAGCGCTCCAGGGCGCGCTCCGGATCCCAGGCGCTGCCGCTGAAGCCGAAGCAGATATCCACGCGTTCGCGCTGACGACGCTGGCGGCTGGGTTCGTTGATCCCGGTCAGCCATTGTTGCAGGGCCGGTTCGATGACATGACCCAGTATCTGCGGACGACCCTCCCGCCAGTCTTCCCACGGCAGGTAGGTATAGCAATCACGCCAGCTGGCGTTTTGTTCGCGGGCGGGCACGCACTCGCGGGTCAGCGCCAGGTAGGCCACCGAGATCACCCTGGGGCCACCTTCGCGTTGAAGGGGGTCGCGGTAAGGGTCACCGAAAGTGTACAACTGTTCCACATAGCCCAGTGACAGACCGGTTTGTTCACTGACCCAGCCACGCAGCGCCTGGTCGAGGGTGCAGTCGGCGGATGGATCCAGCGGACCGAAAGGCAGTGCGTCGGGGGCTTCCGGCCGGGTGCGTACACCGTGTTCCGGCGGGGACAGGGCATGGTCGGTGTGGCCGACGCTGAGAATACGGGGCACGCCCTCGGTCACCGCCACAATGACCGCCTCCAGACCGATCATGATTGTGACCGGAGACGGTTGCGGGCGGCGGGCATCCATATTATCGCGGGCCACCTTGCTCATGCGCTTTATTCTACATGCCGGGGCGGTAATGCCGGCAAAATCGAAGGGGTCGGTGGATTCAGTTCTGTGCGGCTGGCGGGTAACGTTGTGCCAGCCAGCTGGCAAAGTCAGGTTCAGCAAGGGATTCGCGCCGTGATTGTTCCGCCAGCGAGTCGCGCGCCTGTTGCTGAAGGTCGGCCATGCGCTGCGGTGACAGTGGCTGATCGAGATAATGCTGGCGGTATTGAACAGCGGCCGCCATGGCGTAGCTGAAAAAACCCTGCTCGCCTTCGGCCATCTCTGCCAGCATGCGGCCGGATGGCGTCAGCGCCGGTTGCTCGCAACAGGGTCTCAAGGCCTCAAGCGTGGATTGATAGCGTGACTCGCGGTTGCCGCTATCCAGGGCGCGGGCCAGCGGGATCAGGGCCTCGAAGATTTCACTGGCCCACTGCCGCAGGGGCACGCTTTCGCCGCGGCGCTGCAGCAGGAGGGCAGGATCCCGGCCATAACAGGCACTGGCGCTCTGGTTGGCATCGATCTCGCCGGCCTCCGGTGACTCGATGCCCGGGCTGTCTTCCAGCAGGCAATACAGCAAAAACAGTTCCAGAAAGCGCAGTTGCTGTTCGCTGACCCCCAGCGGATCAAACATGTTCAAATCCAGCGAGCGCAATTCCACGTAGGCGATGCCATGTTCACGCAGCGCCGCGGCCGGTGTCAGGTCTGACTCCGCCGGAGGTTTGGGCCGCATGGAGCTGTAATACTCGTTCTCTATTTGCAGGATGTTGGCGTTGAGCTGGCGGTATTCGCCGTCAACCACGACGCCGATTTTCTGGTATTCCGGCCAGGGGGTGCGGATCGCGTATTCAAGATCGGCCACATAGTCCGCAAGGGTGTTGTAGGACACCCGTAGCGCTGCCGAGCGACGGTTCTGGTAACCAATCTCGCTCATTCGCAGCGAGGTGGCGTGGGGTCCGTAACTGGTGGTGTCGTCCCACTCGGCCAGGTTGTGTGCGGGCACATCCCTGAGGAAGGAGTTGCAAACAGCAGGAGAGCAGCCGAATAGATAGGGCACCAGCCAGCCCAGTCGCTGCTGGTTGCGGACCAGCCCCATATAGCGCTGGTCGCGGAATTCGCGCAGCGATTGTGAGGCACCATCGAGTGCATGCCAGGCCTGCCAGAAGTCCTCCCCCATCGAGAAATTCAAATGCACCCCGGTAATCACCTGCATGGTGCGTCCGTAGCGGTAGCCGAGACCACGACGATAGATATTTCGCATCAGACCATCATTGGAGTTGCCATAGCTGGCGATACGAATGCCGCGATCACCCGAGACCACGCAGGGCATGCTGGCCGCCCACAGCAATTCCTCGCCAATGCCGGCCTGGATAAAACGCTGCAGTTCGTCGAGAAAGGCCAGGCTTGTTGCCGCATCCGCACAGGGCGGGGTCACCAGCTCCAGCTGGGCTTCGGCGTAGTCGGTGGTAATGGCCGCATGCGTCAGCGCCGAACCCAGCGCTTCGGGATGGGGGGTCAGGGCAATGGTGCCGTCTGGAGAGGTGCGCAGGTTTTCCTTTTCCAGGCCCACGAGACGCGACTGGAGGGGCCCGGCTCCAGCATGGTCAAGTAAACGCTCCAGCTGTTCCCGCGTGGTGATGGACAAGTGATCGGCTACCTTGAATGCAGGGCTGTCATCAGCAACAAGGCGGCAAGCGTATCATGGCGAGCCAGCCATCGGGTATGCTTGGGTGATTGGCGCGGTCGTGGATGTCTTGGCATACTGCGCGGTCATCGCAAATGCCGGGCCCGCAGCCTGGTGGTGTCCGGTCTGACCCGGGAGGATCAATAATCATGCGTCATATCGGGCTTATGCTGGCAGGCGCCTGGCTGGTGCTGACCGGCTTGATTGAGCTGATCGGTCTGCGCTTTCAGGGCCTGCCGGAAGGGATGGCCGTGCTGGCCATTGTGGCCGGTGTGTTGATGATTATCCGCCGTTAATGCCTGAATGGTGTTCCAAGGAGCTTCAGATGATGAAGTGGTTACTTTTAGCGCTTGTGACGGTTGCCCTGCTGCTGCCTGTGACCGGCGCGGCTGAAAGCGAAGATCGGGCGCAGCAGGAAGATCCCGTTGAATTGACCCGTGAGGTGACGGATCAGTTATTGCAGCGCATCAAGGAAGATCGGGACCGCCTGGATGGCAATGAGGCCGCTTTGCGGGAACTGGTTGATGAATTGCTGCTGCCCCACGTTGATGTGGTCTTCATTGCCCGGGTGGTGCTGGCGCGGCATTGGCGTACGGCCAGTGAGGAGCAGCGGCGCGAGTTTATTAGCGCATTTCGAGATGCGCTGATTCGCTCCTACGCTTCGGCTCTGCTGGCCTATGACAATCAGGAAATCCGTTTTTTAGCTCTGCGGGATGATCCGGCCGAGGGCGATGTGCGGGTGCGCATGGAGTTTGTGCCCCATGAGGGTGAGCCGCTGCCGGTGGTGTTCCGGATGCATCAGCGGGGTTCCGCACAATGGCGAGTGTATGACGTGGTGGTAGAGAATATCAGTCTGGTCACCAATTTTCGTGGCGCCTTTGACTCCGAGATTCGCCGTAACGGTCTGGATTCGCTGATCAGCAAGCTGAAAAGTGATGATCCCGACAGTGAACTGGTTGACCCGCTTCGCAATGATGAAAACAACGACGGTTAGCCCGGTTAGCCCTGGCGGGCGGTTCGCCGCCCTGCCGTCAATCCTGGCCCCGCACCGGGGCCTTTTCAGGACCAACATCCAACCCCAGGGAGAATTTGCGTCATGAACAGCAACACTCGACCCGTGGCCGTTATCGGCGGCGCCAGGATTCCTTTTTGCCGTTCCAATACCGGCTATGCCGATTTGAGCAACCAGGACATGCTGACCGCGTCATTTCAGGGGGTGGTTGATCGCTACGGGCTCGACGGGGTCAAGCTTGACGAGGTGGCCGCCGGCGCGGTGATCAAATATTCCGGCGACTGGAATCTGGCCCGCGAGGCGGTGTTGGGAACCAAACTGTCGCCGTTGACGCCGGCCTTCACGCTGCAGATGGCTTGTGGCACCGGCTTGCAGGCGGCCGGCACGCTGGCGGCCAAGATTGCCAGTGGCCAGCTTGACTCCGGCATGGCCGGTGGCAGTGATACCACCAGCGATGCGCCCATCGGGCTCAAGCGCAAGCTGGCCCGCCGCCTGGTCAAGGCCCAGGCGGCGAAGACGTTTGGCGAGCGTCTGGCCGCCTTCAAGGGTTTTCGCCCCTCCGAGCTGGTGCCGCAACCGCCCAATAACGGCGAGCCGCGCACCGGCAAATCCATGGGCGCGCATTGCGAGATGATGGCCAAGGAGTGGGGTATCAGCCGTGAAGACCAGGACCAGCTTGCCGTGGACAGCCACCTCAAGGCGGCCGCGGCCTACGAGGCCGGTTTCTTCAATGACATGGTGGTGCCCTGTGCCGGGGTTGAGCGTGACAACAACATGCGCGCCGACAGCAATATAGAAAAGCTGGCCAAACTCAAGCCGGCCTTTGACCGTGAAAACGGCACCCTGACCGCGGGTAACAGCACGCCGCTGACCGACGGCGCCTCCAGCGTGTTGCTGTCAACCGAGGAATGGGCCAAAGAACGTGGACTGCCGGTGCAGGCACGGCTGACCCATGTGCGTGTTGCCGCCGTGGATTTTGTCGCTGGCGAGGGGCTTCTGATGGCGCCCACCGTTGCGGTGGCCGAGATGCTGCAGCAGGCCGGGTTGACCCTGCAGGATTTTGACTTCTACGAAATCCATGAGGCGTTTGCCGCCCAGGTACTGTGCACACTCAAGGCCTGGGAGTCCGAGGACTACTGCCGCAACCGGCTGGGCCTGGACAAGGCGCTGGGCAGCATTGATCGCAGCAAACTGAATGTGAAGGGCGGCAGCCTGGCCTTTGGTCATCCCTTTGCCGCCACCGGCGCCCGCATCATTGCCACCCTCGGCGGCATTCTCGAGGAAGCCGGCTCCGGGCGCGGGCTGATCTCGGTGTGTACTGCTGGCGGTATGGGCATTACTGCGATCATGGAACGCTAGTTGCTTCGTTGCGCCTCAGCGGGTTCTGTAGCGTTTGATTGCATTGCGCGGCCGTTGTAAACGGGAAGGCGGGAAAGTTATAAGACTTACGCTTACAGGGCTTTCCAGCTTTCCAGCCTTCCCGCATGCAACGTCCTGTCAAATTGCCGAAAAAGCCTGCCACCCTCAAGCGGTAGCAGGCTTTTTTTGTGCTCCAGGTCGGGGCAGCATGCGGTTGTCCTGACGTGGCACAATAACCGGGTTCCCTGGAGGAGGGTTTTAATATGTCAGCTAGAACATCCGCCACGTCGGTTGGCGAGAGCCCGGCTGCCCCCGCGCCGACGCACGAGGTTTTCAACCAGCCCCGGCCGCTTGAGAACTACAATGCCTGGGCGAATGATATTGCCCTGCAGGAAGCGGTTCGCCGCGAGGGTGGCGGGGCTTTCGAAGATCGCCTTGAGGCTTATGGCGCCATTGCCGGCAGCGAGGTTCTCGAGTTGGGTTTCGAGGCCAACGAGAACAAGCCCCGTCTGCGCACCCATGACCGCTTTGGTCACCGTATTGACGAAGTGGATTATCACCCGGCCTATCATCGTCTGATGACGCTGGGAATCAGCCACGGTCTCACTTCGCTGACCTGGACCGGGGGCAGCGGCGCCCGGGTTGCCCGCACGGCACTCATGTACCTGCATAACCAGTTCGAGGCCGGCACCATGTGCCCCATGACCATGACCCACGCGGTGATTCCCTCGCTGCGTGAGCAGCCGGATGTGGCGGCCGAATGGGAGCCGCTGGTGTTGTCCGGGGAATACGATCAGCGCTTTATCCCGCCCGCGCAAAAGCGTGGTGTGACCCTGGGGATGGCCATGACCGAAAAGCAGGGTGGCTCCGACGTGCGCGCCAACACCACCCGTGCTACGCCAGTGGCCCAGCCCGGTCCCGGTCAGGCTTACGAGTTGGTGGGGCACAAATGGTTCTGCTCGGCACCCATGAGTGATGCCTTTCTTACCCTGGCGTATACCGGGGGTGGCCTGAGCTGTTTCCTGGTGCCGCGCTGGTGCCCGGATGGCAGTCGTAACCGATTCCATATCCAGCGGCTCAAGGACAAGCTGGGCAACCAGTCCAACGCCTCCAGCGAGATTGAATACCACGGCGCCTGGTCGCGCATGGTGGGGGAGGAAGGCCGCGGCGTGGCCACCATCCTGCGCATGGTGGGTGAAACCCGGCTGGATTGCGTGATTGGCTCGGCCTCGCTGCAGCGCCAGGCGGTGGCGCAGGCGGTGAATCACTGCGCCGGGCGTGAGGCCTTTGGCCGCCGCCTGGTGGACCAGCCCATGATGCGTAATGTGCTGGCTGATCTGGCGCTGGAATCCGAGGGCGCGGTGGCCATGACCATGCGGCTCGCGCGTGGTTTCGAGGCAGCCGCCGGGGATGAGCACTCGGCCCTGTTTGTGCGTATTGCCACCGCCGTAGCCAAGTACTGGGTATGCAAGCGGGCACCGATGATGATCAACGAGGCCCAGGAATGTCTGGGGGGCGCCGGCTATGTGGAAGAGACCATTTTGCCGCGGCTGTATCGCGAAGCGCCGGTGAATGCCATCTGGGAAGGCTCGGGCAACGTACAGTGCCTGGATGTGCTGCGGGCCCTGTCCAAAACCCCGCAAACCCTGGACGCCTTTTTTGTCGAGCTTGATCGCGCCAAAGGCGAAGATCGTCATTTTGATCACTATGTCACGGCGCTGAAAAAGGAATTTGATCACACTGAAGATATGCAGTTGCGCGCGCGCCGGGTGGTTGAAGGCATGGCCCTTGCCCTGCAGGGGGCACTGCTGATCCAGGCCGGCAACGCGGCGGTGGCCGATGCCTGGTGTGCTTCCCGACTGGCCGGTGATGGCGGGCTGCTGGCCGGCACGCTGGCGCCCGGCACGGATCTGGACACCCTGATCCGGCGCGCCACCCCGCTGACATAGCCCATGGACCTGTTCTGGCTGCAAAAGCTGGCCGGCGCGCTGATCTTGCCGGCAAGTCTGGTCGCAGTGTTGCTGCTGGCGGGGCTGCTGTTGTTGCTGTTTTCCCGTTACCGGCTCACGGCCCGGGTGCTGCTCAGCGGCGGAGTCGCAGTATTCTTCCTGTTTGCCGGCCCCGGCCCCACAGACCGGCTGCTGGCCGGGCTTGAAAACCGCTATCCGCCATTGACGGAAGTTCCGGAGGTGGCCTGGGTGGTGGTGCTGGGTTCGGGCAATGCGCACTCTGAGTCACGGCCGGCCACGACGGTGATGGGTGCCACCGGGATGGCGCGACTGGGAGAGGGCCTGCGGGTATTGCAGCAAAGCCCCGGGGCTCGCCTGTTGCTCACCGGCGGCGCCGTGGACGGGCCGCGCTCGCATGCCGAGGTGGCCGCCGCCGCAGCCATGGAACTGGGTGTCTCTGAAGATCGCATTGTGGTTGACAGCCGTCCCCGGGATACCGCGGGTGAGGCGGCTCGGGCGCGCGAGCATGCCGGTAATGCGCCACTGGTGCTGGTAACCTCGGCCTCGCATATGCCCCGGGCCATGGCCTTGTTCCGGGCCCAGGGGCTGGACCCGGTGCCCGCGCCCACCGCCTATCTGGTACGCCCCGATCGGGCCTTCCAGCCGGCCGATGCCCTGCCCTCGGCGCAGCAGCTGTATCGCAGTGAGCGTCTGCTGCATGAGTATGTGGGCATGGTGTGGGCGCGAGTGCGTGGCGAACTTTGAATCCCATCGGGGCAGTTTCTGTACAATCGCCTTGTTATCCATAATCAGGAACAGGAGATAAAAATATGCGTGCCGTACTTTGTAAGGAACATGGCCCCCCCGAATCGCTGGTGGTGGAAGACGTCGAAAGCCCGAAGCCCGGCGCCCGCCAGGTGCTGATCGGGGTCCACGCCTGCGGCGTGAATTTTCCCGACACCCTGATTATCGAAGGCAAATACCAGTTCCAGCCCGATATGCCATTCTCACCGGGCGGTGAAGTGGCCGGCGAGGTGATTGCCGTGGGCGAGGAGGTTACCGAATACCAGTCCGGTGACCGGGTGATTGCCATGACCGGCTGGGGCGGATTTGCCGAGGAAGTCCTGTGTGATGTCGGCCAGGTGATGCCGCTGCCGGAAAGCATGGACTACATTACCGGCTCGGCCTTCTCCATGACCTACGGCACCTCCTATCATGCGCTGGTGCAGCGTGCCGAGTTGCAGCCGGGAGAAACCCTGCTGGTGCTGGGCGCCAGTGGGGGTGTGGGCCTGGCTGCGGTCGAGCTTGGCAAGGTGCTTGGCGCGCGCGTCATCGCCGCAGCAGGCAGTGATGAGAAACTGGAAGTTGCCCGTGAACACGGGGCCGATGAGCTGATTAATTACAATAATGAAAAGCTCAAGGAACGAGTCAAGGAATTGACCGGCGGGCAGGGTGCCGACGTGATTTATGACCCGGTGGGCGGTGACGCCTTTGACCAGGCAATTCGCTGTATTAACTGGAATGGACGGCTGCTGGTGGTGGGTTTTGCCAGTGGCCGGATTCCGGAATTGCGTGTGAATCTGGCGCTGCTCAAGGGCTGCCAGGTTGTGGGGGTTTTCTGGGGCGCTTTTGCCGGCCGTGAACCGCAAACCAATGCCCGCAATTTCAAGGAACTGTTCACCCTGCATGCCGAAGGTAAAATCAAGCCGCATGTGTCGGCGACCTATCCCATGGAGAAGGTGGCAGATGCACTTAATGCGCTTTTGCAGCGAAAGGTGACCGGTAAAGTTGTACTGACCACCGGGCGCTGATTTATCGGCATTGTTGCCTTGAAATAACGCCAGCGTTGCGATACTGGCGTTATTTTGTTTGAAAATCTGTAATTCCGGCGTATTATTTCTGGTCCGTAACCGGAATTAAAGTTTTTTCAAGGAGAAAAAATGAGCGTTAATCTTTCAGGCATGAGCTCACGTGAACTCAAGGCTCTCAAGCGCAAGATCGACAAAGAGATGGAAAAACGCATCAAGGACGAAAAGAAAAAGGCCCGCGAGGCCCTGCGCAAGACCGCAAAAGAGCATGGTTTCAGTCTGAATGAGCTGGTAGGTGGCAGCAAGGGCCGCAGTGCAACGGCAGCCGCCAAATACCGTCATCCCGAGGATACCGGCAAGACCTGGAGTGGCAAGGGCCGTCAACCCAACTGGGTCAAGGAGTGGCTGGCAAAAGGCCGCAAGCTGGCTGATCTGCAGATTGGCAAGTAAGCTCCGGGCCAGGCTGATCCGGGAGCCTGATGGCTCAATCAGTGTGCTGCCCTGATTTATCGGCCCGTGATCGCGAGATCACGGGCCGATTTGTTCAGCATACCCGAAGCGCCGTATCAATCCGCTTTTGCCGGCGATCGTGCAGCGGTGTTGTCTGCATTACCCGAGAGAAACCGTTTCGCAAGGGTTGCCGTGCGAACCGGATCTTCTTCCATGGGAACATGGCCAAGTTCGGGGAAGGTATAAAGCCGGGCCCGGGGCATGTCCCGCACCATCTGTTCGCCATTGACCGGCACAATCCAGGTATCCCGGCCACCCCACATGATCAGGGTGGGCGTCTCGATCGCCCCGAGTTCAGTGTGTCGCCATGTCATTTCCGTGCGGGCCCGATCGATGAAGGCCTGTCGATTACCGGGCCTGAGCGTGAGTTCGTAGTAGCGGGTGACCAGCGCCTCATCCACCTGTGCCGGATCACCGTAGACGTCCTCCAGACTGTCACGCACCCTCCGCGGCGAGAGTACATGGCGGATCAGCTGGTTCATTACCGGTGTGCGTGCCAGGCGCATGGCGCGCGGCATGTCGGCAGGGGGGTATGCGGAAGGCGCCACCAGCACCATGGCGTTGACCTGATCCGGATAGTCAAGGGCGTAACGCCAGGCGATATGCCCGCCCAGTGAATTGCCGGCGAGGGCAAAATCCTCAAGCCCCAGCGCTTCGGCAAAATCGGCCAGGAAATCCACATAAGCGCTGATGCGGTAATCACGATCTTCACGCGGACCGGTCAGGCCAAAGGCCGGCAGGTCCATGCGGATCACCCGGAATTGATTCTCCAGCTCGCGGGCCCAGCCGTCCCAGGTATGCAGTGAGGCACCGGTACCGTGCAGCAGCAACAGCACCGGCCCGCTGCCCTGGTCGCGATAGTGCACCCGCAGGCCGTCCACTTCCATGAAACGGCTGTGCTCATCGGTGTAACGGGTTTCCAGGGTTTCCAGCGGAATATCCCGGGTTGCGGCCAGGCCCAGCAGCGTGGCGCCGACAAGAACGACCAGTAACAGGGTTGCCAGTATCCAGCGGGCCATGGCTTCGCTCCGGTGTCAGTCTTGTTGCACCCGGGATGTTTCAGCTCCCCGGGTAACGGTCCATGCCGTCGGTGATTTCCTTGTGGGCGGCACTGACATCTTTCCAGCCGTCCACGCGCACCCACTTGCCCTTCTCCAGATCCTTGTAGTGTTCGAAGAAATGGGTGATCTGGGCGCGGGTAATTTCCGGCACGTCTTCGGGCGATGTCATGTGCTGGTGCAGGCCGCCGGTGAGCTTGTCAATCGGCACCGCCAGCAGTTTGGCATCCTCGCCGGCTTCATCCGTCATCGCCAGCATGCCCAGGGCGCGACATTCAATCACCGAGCCGGCCAGAACCGGGAACGGGGTCAGCACCAGCACGTCAACCGGGTCGCCATCATCCGCCAGGGTGCAGGGGATGTAGCCATAGTTGCAGGGGTAGTGCATGGCCGTGGTCATAAAGCGATCAACCATCAGTGCGCCGGTGTCCTTGTCGACCTCGTATTTCACGGGGTCGCCCTGGGCGGGGATTTCAATGATCACATTAAAGGTTTCCGGGGCCTTGTCGCCCACGCCGATTTCCTTGAGGCTCATGGTGTTGTTGTCTCCTGGTTTGGTGCTGCGCAAAGCGGCGCATTATAACAGCAAGTCCCCCGGTTTGCGGATGTCCCGGCACCAATGCCTGTATGGGCCGGGTCTGCGGCAACCGCCGGCAGCGTTGACTTGATCAGGGGTGGCCGTTACCGTAACGCGCTTTCAGCCATTTTCCCTGGGGTTCCTTGCGGCGGGTGTTGTCCCGGCGGGCCAGTCAGGGGAATCCAGACGAGAGCACACAGATGAGACTGGTACTTCTCGGGGCGCCCGGTTCGGGCAAGGGGACCCAGGCCAAGAAACTGATGGATGAGTTTGGCGTACCCCAGGTGTCCACAGGGGATTTACTGCGCGCCGCAGTGGCTTCGGGCTCCGAACTCGGCCGTCAGGCCAAATCCGTGATGGAGGCCGGCGAACTGGTCTCTGATGACATTGTGTTGGGCATCATTCGCGAACGCCTGGC
>PWYF01000014.1 GCA_003567955.1 Thiotrichales bacterium | reverse complement strand
ATGCCGGCGGATGCCGGGACCGGATGCTTGAGGTTTAAGACGATGACTGAGTTTCGTTGGCTTGTCGGCTTGCTGATACTGACGTCGATGGCTGTCGCCTGTGGCGACGACCAGGGGACTCGCCCTGAAGATGAGCGACCGCTCCCGACGGATGTCCGCGACACTCAAGAGGTGCTCGTCCCAGATGTCGATGAGGCCGCCGACACAGCCTCCGGCGAAACCATCGGGGCTGATGTCGTCCCCGCGCGCCCCTGTCACAACGACGAGGATTGCATCGGCGCTTTTGGGGAGCTCAAGGGCTGCAACATCGCGCTCTGCGAGTTGTCGGACGACGGGGAGAGCGGGGTTTGTGTGCTCGGTTTTGCCGAAGACGGCACCGAATGTGACGACGGCAACGCCTGCACCACCGCCGCCTCGTGCTCCGCCGGAGTCTGTGTCGCCGAGCAGGGGGCCCTGCTCGACTGCGACGATGGCAATATCTGTACCGACAGCTCCTGCGATCCGGCCGTGGGGTGTGTGCACGAGCCCAATAACAGGCTGTGCGATGACGGCCTGGCCTGTACGGTGAGCAGCCGTTGCAGTGACGGAGTCTGCGTCGGTCAGCCCATCGACTGTGACGACGGCAACCCCTGCACCAACAATGTCTGTGTCGAACCCGGCGGCTGCCGGGTGACCTACAACAACGCGCCGTGCGACAACGGCAACGCCTGCACCGCCAACGACTACTGCAGCGAGGGGACTTGCCGCGCGGGCGCCCAGATCTCATGTGATGACGGCAACCCTTGCACCGACGACTTCTGCCACTCCATCCACGGCTGTCGCCACGTCTTCAACGAGCGCTCCTGCGACGACGGCAACCCTTGCACCCACGGGGATCGCTGTGTCGAGGGCGAGTGCGTCTCGGGCGACTACGTTCCCGGCTGTCCGGCCTGCGAGTACGACTGGGAGTGTTTGCCGTACGACGACGGAAACGATTGCACCGGACTGATGGCGTGTATCGAGGGCGAGTGCCGGATTTTGTCGGCCACGATCGTCGAGTGCCCGAAACCATCCGACCCGTGCGTCATAAGCCGCTGCGACGCCGAGACCGGCGAGTGTTACGAGGACCCTCTCCCGGACGGAGTGGCCTGTGACGACGGCGACAAGTGTACTCTCGGCGATGCATGTTTCGGAGGGGTCTGTGTCGGCACTCCGGTCATCTGCGACGACGGCAATCCTTGTACCGAGAACCATTGCGATCCCGAGGTCGGCTGTCAACATCCACCGAACGACGGCGTCGCGTGTGACTTCGGCGATCCATGTGTCGGCGGCTCCACCTGTCAAGCGGGAGTCTGCATGCGTGGTCCCGACTTCTTGTGTGTCGATTGCACCACCGACGACGATTGCTCCGCCGTGGACGACGGCGATCTGTGTACCGGTGTGCTGCGTTGCTACGACGGAACCTGTCGGCTTGACCCGGAGTCGGTCGTCACTTGCGACACCTCCGGCGACGACGCGTGCTCGGAGACCCGCTGCGATCCGGCCACCGGCGAGTGTGTCCGCCACTCTCGGCCCGACGGCACTCCGTGCGACGACGGCCTGGTCTGCACGCTGAACGACGTCTGTCAGGCCGGAGTCTGCGAGGGCACTCCCATCGTCTGCGACGACGGCAATCAGTGTACAGAGGGGCAGTGCGACGAGGCGACCGGCGGCTGCGTCTTTATCGAGCGCGACTGGCCGTGCGACAACGGCAACAAGTGCACGATCGGCGACATGTGCCGCGACGGCATCTGTGTTGCGGGCGAGCTCAAGGACTGTGACGACGACAACATCTGCACCGCCAACTCCTGCTCGCCGACCGAGGGCTGCATCGCGACCTCCATCGATCGCCCCTGCGACGACGGCGACGCCTGTACTAGAAACGACCGCTGCATCGACGGTGAGTGCGTCGGTGAACCAATCGACTGCGACGACGGCAACCCCTGCACCGGGAGCTATTGCCACCCGGACGGCACGTGCAAGCACCCGCCGGTGGCCGGCCCTTGCGACAACGGCGACATTTGCACGGTCAACGACTATTGCGAGGCGGGAGTATGCATAACCGGCGAGCCGCGAGTCTGCGACGACGGCAACGAATGTACCAAGGGCCTCTGCGTTCAGGGCGAAGGATGTGTCTTCGAGCCCGTCGAAGGGCCCTGTTCGGACGGCGACGCCTGCACCACCGGTGATCGTTGTGTCGACGGCGAGTGCGTCCCCACCGGCGTGCGCGAATGTGACGACGAAAACCCATGCACCGACAACACCTGCGATCCCGACATCGGCTGCGTCTTCATTCCCAACTCCGACCCGTGCGACAACGGCAACATGTGTACCGAGAATGATGTCTGCGTCGACGGCGAGTGTGTCGCCGGCAACACTGTCAACTGCGACGACGGCAACGTCTGTACCGACAACACCTGTCGTCCCGAGTCCGGCTGCCGCACCGTCTACAACACCGCCCCCTGCGACGCCGGCAACCCATGTACCGACGACGACTACTGCGACAGCGGGCAGTGCTTCGAGGGGCCCAATTTCTGCACCGAGATCTGCGACAACGGCATCGACGACCGTCACAACGGACTCACCGACTGCGACGATCCGCAGTGCTTCGATCACCCGGCCTGCGAGCCGTGCGAGCCGGCCGGCGAGCTGTTCTGTGGCGATGTCCTCAACGGATCGCTCATGCACCCCGACGCCACTGATCGGGAGGATTCCTACGGTTGCAGCCCTCTCGACTTTTCGGGCCGCGAGTTCACCTACTTGCTTCAGCCCACCTGTCTGATGGAAGTCGAGATAATGGTCATCACCCGGACGCCGAGTTCGGGGCCGAGCGACTTCATCCAGCTCTATGGGTTCGCCCTCAAGGATGAAAACGACCGCTGCGAGCCGGACAAGTGCATCGCCATGGGCACGCCGCAGGATCGCGGCTCACGCTCCGAGACGCAGTTCAAGTTCACCGTCATGTACGATGAGGTCTACTACGTCGTCATTGACGGGTTGGAGGGGGATGAGGGCAGCTACGAGCTGTATGTGACCTGCCGGCCGTTCTCCTCCTACGAGAACTGCACCAACGGCGTCGATGACACCTGCAACGGGCTCACCGACTGCGACGACCCCGACTGCTTTACCCACTCAGCCTGCCTGTAGTGATTAGTGTGCCGCGCGAGTAATTTCTAGTCGCAGCTCTCGCTTGGTGGGTGGATGTTGGCGGTCACGCCGTCGGCGCCCCTGAGCTCTGCCATGCCGGCGTCGCCCCCGGCGCCACCGACCCCGCCGGTGCCGTCGCGTTCGAACCGGTTGCCGCTGCACACCGGGGAGCCCTGGTAGATGAAGATCCCCACCGCCGGGCCCCCGGCCCCGCCGCCGCCGTGACCCCCGT
>PWYF01000043.1 GCA_003567955.1 Thiotrichales bacterium | reverse complement strand
TTATTGCCGAGCACATGGCGGATGATCAGAGCATGGCCGCCCCGGCGCCGAATGAGCAGACCTGGGCGCTGGCGGCACTGACGGTGTACCTGGCCCGGGCCGGATCACGGGCAGCCGAGACCATTGGCTGGCGCGCTGCCAGTCAGATTGACAGTGTCCTGCGGCTGGTCAACGGCGAAGCGGACCGCCTGATCGCCATCCGTGCCATGGGCCGGGGCCAGGAGTCGGCGGCAGCCTGGCAGGTCACCGTGGGGCTTGATCTGGAATCTGAAAACCCGGACGAACCCGAACCCCTGCAGTTTGAGGTGCTCGCGCACAATGACGGCACGATCACCTGGCTTTCCGGCACGGTGCGTCGGCGTCTGGTCTATGTGCTCGATGACGCCGTGCTGTATCTGCAGCATGCGGGGCGCGAATGGCGCTTTGATGATGTCACGCACCAGCCGCCAGAGGCCGTGGCCGGGGCGGGCACCGGAATTCTCACTGCGCCGCTGGATGGCGCTGTGGTAGAGGTGCTGGCCGCCGAAGGCGACAAGGTGGAGGAAGGCCAGGTGGTGATGGTGGTGGAGGCCATGAAAATGGAACACCAGATCCGCGCCGATATTGAGGGTGTGCTCAGCAGCCTGAAAGTGGGCAAGGGCGACCAGGTCAAGCCACGCCAGGTGGTGGCTGAAATCGACGGGGAGCAGTCATGAGTAACATCGCGATGCTGATTGCCGGGAGAACAGGACAATGACAGGACCCGTGCTTGAATCAAGCCTGGATGTGAACGGCGAGGGTTTTCAGGCCAATGCCGAATACATGCGTGCCTATGTCGAGCGCGTGCGGGATATTGAACGCAAGCAGCGCGAGACGGAGCAGGCTTATCTGCCGCGGGCCCGGCAAGCGGGCAAGCTGTTGCCGCGTGAGCGCCTGGCTTTTTTGCTGGATCCCGGCACGCCCTTTTTTGAGCTTAACTCCATCGCCGGTTACGGCATGTATGATGATCAGGACGGCAGCACCTCGGGCGGCAACCTGATTACCGGCATTGGTTATGTTTCGGGCCGGCGCTGCCTGGTTGTGGTATGGAATTACGCCATCAAGGGCGGCACCATCACCCCGGTCAATGTAAAAAAATTGCTGCGCCTGCAGGAGATCGCCTTCCGTACCCGCCTGCCCATTGTGCAACTGCACGAAAGCGGCGGCGGTGATCTTTCAGCCAAGTCCATGGCCACCGATCCCTGGGGGCCGGCCACCTTTACCGAAGGCGGGCGGGTGTATTGCCAGCTGGCGCAGCTCAGTGCCCGCGGCATCCCGCAGATCACCGTGGCGCATGGCAATGCCACCGCCGGTGGCGCCTACCAGGTGGCGCTGTCGGATTATATTGTGCTGGTGCAGGAAAAAACCCAGTTGTTCCTGGCCGGGCCGCCCCTGCTCAAGGCCGGTACCGGCGAAGAGGCCACGGCCGAGGAACTGGGCGGTGCGGAAATGCATGCCACCGTGGCCGGCACCGGCGAGTATCTGGCCGCGGATGACCGCGACGGTATTCGTATTGCCCGCGAGATTGTTGCCCAGTTGCCACTTGATCCGCTGTTGACGGATGTAGAGCCGGTTGAGCCGCCGCGTTATGACAGCGAAGAGCTGCTCGGGATTTATCCCGAAGACCGCAAGAAGCCGGTGATGGCCGAGGATATTATTGCGCGGCTGGTCGATGGCTCACGTTTTCTTGCCTTCAAGCCGGAAATTGATCCAGGCACCGTTTGCGGCCATGCCCGGATCGGCGGCAAGCGGGTGGGGATACTCTCCAATAACGGCCCGATCACGCCCCAGGCGGCCAACAAGGCGGCCCAGTTTATCCAGCTCTGCGACCAGTCATATACACCGCTGCTGTTCCTGCAGAACACCACCGGCTTTATGGTGGGCACTGAAGTGGAACGCCGCGGGCAGGTCAAGCACAGCGCCAAGTTGATTCAGGCCGTGGCCAATGCCCGTGGCCCCAAACTGACCATTCTGGTGGGCAATGCCTACGGCGCGGGCAACTACGCCATGGCCAGCCGGGCGCTGGACCCGGAGTTTGTGCTGGCCTGGCCTACCGCGCGCCAGGCGCTGATGGGCGGCGCCCAGGCGGCCAAGGTGATGCGTATCGTCACCGAGGGCAAATGGGCGCGCAAGGGCATCAAGCCGGACAAGGAACAGAAGAAAAAACTGGACGATACCACCGGCATGATCGAGTTCGGCCTGGAGGTGATCTCCGAATCGCTGTATTGCAGCGCGCGGCTGATGGACGACGGCATTATTGATCCCCGTGACACACGCATCGTGGTGGATTTCCTGCTTGAAACCGTACTCGAGGCCGGTCTGCGCAAACCCCGAGAAACCAGCCATGGTGTGCAGCGGCTCTGAGCAGTCTACAACGCAGATTTATTCGGCTTGCACGGCCTGGTTGATGGCCGCGAAGATCTTGTCCCGCCGGGTTTCGGCCACGCTGTACCAGTAGCGCTCATCACCCCGATACAGAATCAGGGTGGACTGACGGGGCGCGCGGACGTGACGAACCAGGTCGCGGTCCCCGTCATAATCAATCTCCAGAATATGCAGATTCGCCTCGGGGTGTTCCGTCTGGTATTCGGCCAGCACGTCCCGCTGTTTGGCACAGGTCGGGCACCAGCTCGCCCAGATATCGATGAGAATCACGGCATCTTCTGCTTGCAGCTTTTCAAAGCGTTCCATGCTGAAGGCTTCGCCCTCCAGGGTTTCGCCGGGCCCGCTGCCGCGCAGGGTATTGGCAATGCCGGCCACCAGGCGCATGAAACCGGAGGTTTCCTGTGCGCCGGTGTCATCCGGCTTGAGAAAGCGCAGGGTCATGCGGTCGGATTCCCCGATCTCGCGATAACGGGCCTCGCAGGCGTTGCGTTCATCGTCATCATCCATGGCCTCGCAATAGCGCAGTGAGGGTGGCAGAGTCCACACGCCCTCGGGATGATCGCGGGTATCTTTAGGGTTGGCATTGATTTCGCTGCGGGCCTGCAGCTCAAAACCGGCCGCCCGGGCGCGTTCGATGATATAGGCCGGGTCGACGTAGCCGATGTCCTTGCTTTGTTCGCGGGTGGTGCCCGGCTTGGCGCGATGCTGTACCAGCCCCAGCACGCCGCCGGGCCGGAGTGAACGGTAGATCGCCTCCAGCATCTCGTCTTCGTAGTCGCCGCGAATCCAGTTGTGAAAATTGCGAAACGCCAGCACGCGGTCGGCGCTGCCGGGCGGGACCGGTTCCCAGGCCGCGGTGGGCCCGATTTCTGTGACCTGCACCTGGTCATAGATGGCCGGTTCGGCGGCGAGTTTTTGCTCGAACTCGCGTTGCATGTTGACCCGCCATTGGGGGGTGATGTCCTGGCTGACGGCAAAGCCGGCGGCATAATAAGTGCCCTTGTCGCGCAGC
>PWYF01000253.1 GCA_003567955.1 Thiotrichales bacterium | reverse complement strand
GCCGTCATACACCCGCTGTGCCGCACTGCCGCCATAACGCAGTTGCTGCCCGCCACGCAGGGTCCACACATGCTCGTATCGCAGCCCCCCGATCGCGGCGCCGCCAAATCCGGTTTGGGAGTAGCTGCCCACGTGTACGCCGGTGCGCTGGTCCAGTGCCCGCCCGTTGCCGCGCCAGCTTTGCCAATTACCATTAAGCCCGGCGGTGAAGCTGAAGTCGGACTCCGGGCTGAAGTAGCTGGCCTCGGCCGGGTCCAGCGAATTGCGCGAGGTATACAGCCCCAGTTCGCCATCCACCTGCCAGCGCGGGAGGGTATGCACCCGCTGGGTGAGCTGCGCCGAGGCGCTGCGGCGGCGGTTGTCATCGTCCAGATCCAGAGCCGTGAGGTTGAGGCTCAGGCGGCGGCGCTCGTGCCAGGCATAGCTCACGCCGAGTTGCGCCAGCTCGCCGGTGACGCCCTGGTTGCGACCGCGCAGCGGCACTTCCGCCGGTGAGGTATCCAGGCGCCCTTCAATGCGCCAGAAATCGCTGCCGGTCCAGGCCAGGCGCACCTGCGCCCCGCGATCCAGGTCGCTGTCGGTGCTGCCGTGGATCTCGCCGTGCGCATGCCAGTCCATGCGCCGCTGCTCCAGCCCCACGCCAAAGCGGGTGTCGTTGCCGTTGCCCTCGGGAAAGCGGGCCCATTCATAGGTCTGCCACACATACACGCGCGAATGGCGAGAGTGCATGGGTGCGTTGAGTTGCCAGCCGGTCATCAGGTCGCGGCTGCCAAAGGTGGCGCTCTGGGCGCGGCCGGTTGTGGCATGGGCATTCAGGTGCCAGCCCCGGCTGCGTCTTTCACTGCTGCGCAGCCGGTGACGTGCCGGTTCCTGCGGGTGGAAATGGCGCAGTTGCTGGCGCAGCAGACGTGCCTCGTGATGTTCCCCCGCCGCGCCGAGGATCTCGCTTCTGCCAATCAAGGCGCCCGCGTGCATACGGTCGTGTTCCAGGATCAGCTCGTATTGCGCCAGCGCCCGCCGTGGCCAGCCGCGCCAGCGATAAATCGTGGCCAGGTCCATCCGCGCTGTCACCGCGGCAGGCTCATCTTCCAGCAGCGCTTCCAGCTGCTGCTGCGCGCCGGGCAGGTCTTCCCCCCAGGCCCGGGCCACGGCCGCGCGTCTTCGCGCGTCAGTATGGGCCGGGCCACCGTTCTCAGCGGTGTTGGCGACCAGCGCGTCCACGGCGACCAGCGCGGCTTGTGGGTGTCCCGCTTCGAGTTGGGTGCGGGCGAGCAGGGTGTGGGTTTCGGCATGCATTGGGTGTAAACGCGCCAGGGCCTGTAGTTCTACCAGCGCGCGTTCGGTCTGGCCGGCATGAGCACGGCTTTGTGCCGCTGCCAGCGCGCAGTCCAGGCCGTTGTCACTGGCCAGCACACAGAAGTCATACCACTGCGCTGCGGCCAGCGGCTCATTCAGCGCCCGCCAGGCGCCGGCGACATTCTCCAGCACCCACGCCGGCGTGGCCTGTATATCGAGTTCGGCGGACAGCGCCACTGCCTGGCTGTGGTGGCCATGCCAGTGGTGCACGGCGATCAGATCGTGCAGTACCCCCGGTTCACCGCTTTGTTGCCACAGCGGTTCGAGTTCGGCGATGGCCGTTGCGGTATCTCCGGCGCGGGCTTTGGCCACTGCGCTTTCCCGCGCCTTGCGGATATCGGCCGCTCCGAGTGATGGGTGTCCCGTTTCGGTTGTTGGCGTGGTCGGGGTTGTGGGTGTCCCCTTCTGGGCTGCTGTTGTGGCACTGCCGGCGGCCAACAGGATCGCGACCAGGCAGGTGCGGAGCAGGCCTGTGCGAAGGCGTTGTCGGTATGAGCAGCGGGGAAGCAGGGGATAAATCATCGGGAACCCTGGCGGGTGAGTGAGCATTCCGTTGCAGATGATGCAACAAGGTATCACAAACCCCTGGGGATGGGGTTCCCGGAGCGTGATGTATTCAGGCTTCAGAGTCGCGTTTTGCCAGACCAGGTTGTGGGTGTCCCAATGGGAAAGCGGGAAGGTGGATCGTGGGTGTCCCGGTTCGGGTTGTGGGTGTCCCAATTTGGGGAGGTGGGAAGGTGGGTGTCCCCGTTCGGGGTGCTGGGGAGGTGGGAAGGTGGGTGTCCCCGTTCGGGGTGCTCGTTTGTGTTGTCTTTTTCTTCAGGCATTTGACCTTAGACCTCAGACGCCCGCGCAGCGGGATTGTGGGTGTCCCGGTTTGGGGTGGTTAGCCCGGCTTGCGGTGATGTGCTATAAACTGCGTGCTTCTGATGAAGCTTGTGTGCCTGCGTTATGCCGACCGACTTTCGTCGTTTTTTGCTGATTTGCAGCGGCAATATCTGTCGCAGCCCTATGGCGGAATATTATCTGCGTGCGCAGCTGCCCGGGGATGGCGACTGGGTCGTGGCCTCGGCGGGGCTGGGGGCGCTGGTGGGCCACCCGGCGGATGACAAGGCCATTGCCGTGATGGCGCAGAAGGGCATTGATCTGTCGGCGCATCGGGCGCGGCAATTTGATGTCGAGGCGGCGAAGGAATATGACCTGCTCCTGGCCATGGAGGCCGGTCAGGTGCGCTGGATTGCCGAGCGCTATCCTTTTTTGCGTGGGCGGGTGCAGCCGCTGGGGCACTGGACGGGGCAGGATGTGCCGGACCCCTACCGTCGGCCGGAAGCCGCCTTTATCGAGGCTCGTGAGCGGGTGATCGCGGGGGTGGATAGCTGGCTGGCGCGGCTGCTGCCGGAGGCGGGGCAGGGACAAACACCACAATAACGTGCCAAAATAGCGTCTTCAGGGAGAAACCACGCTAAAAAGGCCGGGCAAGGAACTGATGTCACGACAGATTACACCGCGTTTGCTGTTGCTGTTTTCGCTGGCGTTGCTTGGTGGCTGCGTCACCGTGGCGCCGGGCCTGACGGTTACGGACTATGACGACCCCCGCTATGTACCCGAAGGCGAGGACCCGGACGAATTCTCCATTGATATCCGCCCCATTGACGCCAGCCTGTTGCAGGAGCTGCGCGAGCAGCGCCGTGAGCGCGAGGCCCGCCATCGCACGCCGCGCGGGGAGCTGATCAGCGATTACCGCTACCGGGTCGGCAAGGGCGATGTGCTTAATGTGGTGGTGTGGGGTCACCCTGAAATCAGTAACCCCATGGGCCAGTTTCAGGATATCGAGCAGCAGGCCCGCCTGGTGCGCGAGGACGGCACCATCTTTTTCCCCTTCGTCGGGCTGCTCGAGGTCGAGGGCGATACCATCGAGGCGGTCCGTGAAAAGATCACCCGCGAGCTGACCCCTTATGTGGAAGACCCGCAGGTGGACGTGCGTGTGGTGGCCTTCCGCAGCCAGAAGGTCTACGTCACTGGAGAAGTCTCGAAGCCGGGCTTCCTCTATCTTGACGACCGGCCG
>PWYF01000054.1 GCA_003567955.1 Thiotrichales bacterium | reverse complement strand
CCATAATCCGAGAGCGCCACGCCCAGGCAGAAAACCAGAAAACCGGTCGTGGCAAACAGGTACAGCCAGCCGAAATGCAGGGTGGTAAAATCCAGCGCCTGTGCCGCACCATAAGCCAGCTCATCAGGGGCCAGCACCCCCATACTCACAAACGAGGCCAGCAACAGCAGCGACAGATAAAACACCCAGCCGGGCCCACGCCCCTGCAGCAGACCCCAACGCGCCTTCAACATGGCCCCTCCGCTTCAGTTCAGACGCCTACAGCCTAGCAGACCCGCCCTTCAACCGCCCTGCTCGCACCCGGGCAGGCGCTGATGTAGCCTTGTTAGCAAGTGACCCCGAACGGGACCACCCGGCATGTGTGACACCCTGGTGATTGTTGGTGACGAGCGGGTCTGGTTCGCCAAGAACAGCGACCGTGACCCCAACGAGGCCCAGTGTCTGGACTGGCTACCGGCACGTGATTACGCTCCCGGAAGCCAGTTGCATTGCACCTGGCGCCTGATCCCCCAGGCCCGGCATACCCATGCCATTGTTATCTCCCGACCTTTCTGGATGTGGGGCGCAGAAATGGGGGTCAATGAGTTTGGCGTGGCCATCGGTAACGAAGCCGTGTTTACGCGAGCGGCCTTCAGCGAAAACGGGCTCACTGGCATGGACCTGGTGCGCCTGGGGCTGGAGCGCGGCGCCAGCGCCGCCGAAGCCTGCCAGGTGATCGCCAGTCTGATTGGCGAATACGGTCAGGGTGGCCGCGCCGGCTACAGTGATCCCGGCTTTCGCTATCACAACAGTTTTATTATCGCCGACCGTCGCGAGGCCTTTGTGCTGGAAAGCGCCGGGCGTGAAACCGCCAGTGAACGCATCAGCCACGGCGTGCGCAGCATTTCCAACGGCCTCACCCTGCCGGCACTGAGCGGCCAGGCCGACCGACTGCGCAGCCGGGTGGCCCGTTGCGCAACCCGGCGTCAGCGCACCACAGAACTCGGCCAACAGGTCCGCCAGGTCCGGGATCTCGCCGGCGTGTTGCGCGACCACGGGCCGGGCCGGGAACAGCCCCGCTGGCGACGGCTCAATGGCGCCATGGACGCGCCCTGCATGCACTATGGCGGCTGGCTGGCCGGCAGCCAGACGGTGGCCTCGTGGATCTCTGAACTCGGCCCGGCCGGCGACCGGCACTGGGTCACCGGCACCAGCGCGCCCTGTCTGAGCCTGTTCCGACCCCTTGATTTCAACCAGCCAGCGGCGGCGGGACAGCCCCGCGGCACCCCCGACTCACACAGCCTGTGGTGGCGCTTTGAAAGACTGCACCGGAAAATGTTGCGTGATCCGTCAGCCGCCCGCGCCATGCTGGCCGAGCGTGACGCGCTTGAAACCGCCGCCTTTGCGACTCCCGGAGACTGGCAGCAATACTGGCAAGAGGCTGACGCCTGGCTTGACCGCTGGCGACAGCACTTTGATGGGGCGCTGCCGCCAGACCAGCGGCCTGACTGGCTGCGCCGGCGATGGATGCAGGTCGAGCGCGAGTGCGTCACGGGTAACCGACTGCCACCACGACGTGGCTGAAATGGCGCCTCAAGTTACCCCGAGCGCCAACCCGAACAGCACCCAGCCGACAATCAACACTCCGGCGGCGATCCGCTGCCAGGGCAGGGTTGAGGCCAGCACCAGCATCAACGTCAGCAGCCACAATTCGGAGAAGGCCCGCATGAACTCGCCATAATCCAGCCAGATCACATTGGTCAGGGACAACATCAACAGCGCGTAACCGCCCCAGGCCAGTTTCCATTGGGGCTCAAGCTGACTGGAGCGCAAGGCCATTGCACCGCCGATCAACGCGGCAAGACACAACCCGAAACCGGCCATATTCAGAAACTGTTGCAGCGAGGCGAGCTGGATATTTTCCATGACGAAACGCGCCATCCCGACTAGTGGCACACCCAGGTTACCCAGGCCACCTGTAATGCTCGGCTGGCCCCAATTGACGAACATCCACAGACCAATCCCCAGGTAGGTCGCCAACGGCAGCAAATACGCCGGCCAGGGATGACTGCGCATATCTCCACCACTGAAATAACGCACCAGCAACACCATGCCAATCGCCCCGGGCACCAGCAACGCAGTCTCACGAGTCGCCACGGCCAGCGACATCAACACCGCCGCCAGCACGTGCCGACCCCGCAATGCCGAGAGCATACCCGCCAGCAACCAGGCTGCTGTCAGGATTTCCGCAAGGTCACGCACATAGCTGAAGGCCAGCCCCGGATACAGCGCAAATGCCAGGCCCAGCCAGGCGGGGCGGCCAAAATGCAGGGCGATCAGTGCGCCCAGCCAGGCCAGCGCCACCAGCCCGGCAAAATTCACCAGCACCATCACCCGAGGCACAAGCTCGGGCTGCCCCCCTAACGACAACGCCCACACCACCAGCGGATAACCGATACGCTGCTGGCGAAACGCAGGATCATCCAGCGTGACCCCGTGCCCGGTATGCTCACTTGTGAAAGGGTCCAGGGCCAGACGGTAAAAAAACTGGCCGTCATAACCGTGACTGTCCGGGTAGACATGGATTTCACCCGGCGTCTCGCCGGCCTGGGTAAAGTAGTCGCCGGCAACAATGAAGCGACTGAGATCATAATGCGGATGCAGGTTCCAGAGTGTAAGCAGCAAATACAGGAACCCGCCCAACGCGGCCACACGGGCCGGCGAGTCAAAATACGCCATGTTGAATTTCCCCTGAACCGCCGGACCGCCCCCGGCTATTATTATTTACCTGCCGCCGCTGACGTATTTCATGAAGTCATCCAGCGCCGTTTTGTAGTCTTCATGCACCCGCAGCGCCGAGGGTCGCTCACCGAGGCGGGTCAGGTGATCGGCCAGGCCATTAACACCGGCCAGCAGGTCTTCACCGTAAATCTTCTTGCTGGCAGCGGAGACCAGCGGCAGATGCACCAACGCCGCTATATCCACATAGCCCAGCTCGCCGCCGGCCATGTAAGGGTCAAAAGCCGCCAGTTGATTCAGAGCGCCGGCGGCCTTCTCCAGCACCGGGCGGACTTCTTTTTTGGTTTCATCCGACACGCTGCCACCGAAAAACACTTCCGGGTAAAGCCGTCGGGCGGGCAACTCCAGATACAACTCGATCAGGCGCAGCAACTCGCGCGCCTTGGCGCGCTGAAAGGAATCCACCGGATACATCGCCGGCTCGGGGCGGGTTTCTTCCAGGTACTCCAGGATCGCCTGGCTCTCGCTGATCACGCCTTCCGGCGTCTCCAGCACAGGCACCTTGCCCATGGGGCTGATGCGCAGGAATTCAGAATCGGCTGAGGGGTAAACCCGGACTTCCTCGAACTCCACGCCTTTTTCCAGCATGGCCGCCTTGACCAGGTTGTAATAATTGCTCACCGCGAATCCGTGGAGCTTGAGCAT
>PWYF01000266.1 GCA_003567955.1 Thiotrichales bacterium | reverse complement strand
TGAGTGAACTCGAATGGACCTGGCAGAACGACACGCTGCGCCTGCGCTTCACCTTGCCCCCGGGCGCTTACGCGACAACGGTGCTAAGAGAGGTTTTAAGTGTTACGTGATTACGTGATTACGTCGCGGTACGGACCGTTGCAGAACTGAAAGCCATGGCGCACGCGCCGATTACTTGTCGGGATGGGGCCGCGAAATGGACGCGAGATTTTCGCGAAATGAAAATATTTGCGGTTGTTAGATGTGGTTAGGAATATGGCGGGACAGGCTTGTGGTGCGGTCGGGTAAAATAAAAGCCTGATCCATTCCGATAAGCGCCAGCCACCGGTTACCCTGGCCAACCGAACCCGCGCTGTATCCGTATATCCGCCCCCACGACATCAGTCACTCCAATCGCTCACCATCTCATAATATCCGTGTTTATCTCGCGTCCATTTCGCGGCTGCTTTTCTTTGCGCGCTTGGCGGGCTTTGCGCGAGACAATTGTTTTACGGCCCCTCGGTGCGTGCTCCGGATTGATCGACTCTGCAACGGTCCGCCCCGCGCCTTAATACTTAATCACTTAATACTTTTTTCTAAGAAGTACGTAGAGTGCGCCTGTGCCGCCGTCGGCGGGGCGGGCCGAGGCGTAGGCCAGGACATCATTGCTGCGGGCCAGCCAGCCGCCGATGCGGGACTTGATGGCCGGCGTGGCCTCGGCCGACCGCAGGCCCTTGCCGTGAATGATGCGTACACAGCGGACATCGTTGGCGACGCAGTCACGGATGAAGTGCGCGGTGGCCTCGCGCGCTGCTGCCACGGTCATGCCATGCAGGTCCAGTGCCTGTTGCACGGCATACTGGCCACGACGGAGCTTGCGCGTGACCTTGTGCTGCACGCCGGCACGGGCATAGAACATTTGCTCACCCGGCTCGACCTCGACTTCAGGCGCATCTTCCAGGGTTGCCCGCAGGACTTCGGCTTCGTCCTGACGACGGAAGCGGGCGCGTGGTGCCGGCGGTTGCGGTCGTTGTTCCACGCGCGAACGGGTCAGCGGCCGGACCTTGCCCACGCTGGCCCGGAACAGCTCGGCTTCGTCTTCGTCAATGTCGTACTTTTCGCTCATGATGACGGTCCCTGGGCTGCACTCCGCTGCCGTGTTGACGTCGGCCGGTCGGGCATGACGGCAGCGCATGACGATGCGGCTTGCTTTGAGTATAGTGGCTGCTTTTGCGGAACTGAATGGTGCGCTGCGTTAGGGTCCCGCTGAGACGTGACGAATTAATCAGCGTTTCTCCTGGCGCCGTGCCTGTTTTGACTGTTGCCGAGGAAGAATGTGCGAATTCTGCTGAGCAATGATGATGGCTGTCAGGCGCCCGGCCTGCTGATGTTGCAGGATGTCATGGCCGAAATTGCCGAAGTCACCGTAGTGGCGCCGGATCGAAACCGCAGTGGCGCCAGCAATTCACTGACCCTGGATCGTCCCCTGCGGGTCTATGACCATGGGCGCCCCGGTGTGAGTTGCGTCGATGGCACCCCCACCGATTGCGTGCATCTGGCGATTACCGGCTTGCTCGATCATGAGCCGGATATGGTGGTTTCGGGGGTGAATACCGGCGCCAACATGGGCGACGATGTGCTCTATTCGGGCACGGTGGCGGCAGCGATGGAGGGGCGTTTTTTGGGGTTGCCGGCGATTGCTGTGTCACTGGTGTGTGAGCCGGATACTGAGCACAATTATGCCACTGCCGCGCGCGTGGCCCGGACCCTGGTGCAGCGGCTGATGCATGACCCGCTACCGGCCGATACGATCCTCAATGTCAATGTGCCGGATGTGCCCTATGAGCAGCTGCGGGGCTATGCCGCCACACGTCTGGGCCGCCGTCATCGTGCCGAGCCACTGGTGCGTGACCGTGATCCGCGCCAGCGTCCGATTTACTGGATCGGGCCGGCCGGCTCCGAGGAAGACGCCGGGCCGGGGACGGATTTCCATGCCGTGGCGCGCAATCGGGTGTCGGTGACCCCGGTGCAGGTGGACCTCACGCGTTACGAGGGACTGGAAAAAATCGCCGGCTGGGTGGACGGACTTTAAACCTATGATGGAAAACAACCGCCAGGGCATTGGCATGACCTCGCAGCGCACGCGCGAGCGGTTGGCCAAAAGACTGGAGGAGCGGGGCATCCGGGATCCGGCCGTGCTGCAGCAGATCCGGGATGTGCCCCGGCATCTTTTTGTGGACGAGGCGCTTTCCAGTCGGGCTTATGAGGATACCGCGCTGCCGATCGGACAGGGTCAGACGATTTCGCAGCCCTTTGTGGTAGCCCGTATGACCGAGGCGCTGCGTCAGGGCGAGAGACTCGGGCGGGTGCTGGAAGTCGGCACCGGCTGTGGCTACCAGACCGCGATTCTGGCGCAGCTGGCCGATGAGGTGTATTCCATCGAACGCATTGGCGCTTTGCTGGAAGCGGCGCGCCAGCGCCTGCGTGAGTTACGGATCAGTAATGTTCGTTTTCGTCACGGGGATGGGTATGCGGGCTGGCCTGAAAACGGGCCTTTTGATGGCATTCTGGTCGCGGCGGCCCCTGCCGAGGTGCCGCCGGCGTTGCTTGATCAATTGGCGCCTGGTGGGAGGATGGTGATCCCGGTGGGGCAGTCCGGCATGCAGCAACTGCGTTTGATTGAGCGCACGGATGAGGGACTGGAGGAAGCGGTGCTGGATATGGTGAGTTTTGTGCCCCTGGTCGGGGGGCGTCAGTAATGCGGATATTCGGCCCCCTCTATGACTGGGTGATGCGAATGTCGGCTCACCCCCGGGCACCCTGGTATCTGGGCGGACTGACGGTAGCCGAGTCCTCATTTTTCCCGATCCCCCCGGATGTGATGTTGATCCCGATGTCGGTGGCTCGGCCGAAGCGTGCGCTGTGGCTGGCCCTGTTGACCACGGTGTGTTCCGTGGTGGGCGGGGTGATCGGTTATCTGATTGGTTATTTTGCCTTCGAGGCGGTGCGCCCGATGATTGAAGCCGCCGGCTATGGGGAACATCTCGTGCGCGCCGAGCTGTGGTATGCCGAATGGGGGGTATGGGTGGTTTTCCTGGCCGGCTTTTCGCCCATTCCCTACAAGATATTCACGGTCACTTCGGGGGCGTTGGCGTTGGCGTTGGGACCATTTGTGCTTGCGTCTTTCGTTGGTCGTGGGGCACGCTTTTTCCTGGTGGCCTGGCTGGCCGGGCGTTTTGGCCCGGTGGTTGAGCAGAAACTCAGGCAGCACATGGAAATTGCCGGCTGGTTGACTGTGCTGCTGTTTGTGGTGATTTACCTGATGGTGCGTTAATGAAACGTACGCTGGTAGTGATGCTGGTGATTGCCTTGCAGGGTTGTGCCGGCGCGATGCACTGGGAGCATGGACCCGAGCCCCGCAGCGGTCCGCGCACCACGGGTGATTC
>PWYF01000183.1 GCA_003567955.1 Thiotrichales bacterium | reverse complement strand
TCATCGCCAGCAGACGGCCCTCCGGGGCCCGCAGACGGGCGGCGACTTCCCAAAAGTGGCCGGTATCGGCAAACGCCCGGCTGATCACGTTACCAAAGCTCCGTGCCGGCCGGTAGTCCTCAATTCGGCCATGCACGGCCTCGATATTGTCCAGACCCAGCTGCAGCGCGGCATGGCGCACGAAACGGATTTTCTTGATACCGCTGTCAAGTAAAACAAAATGCCGCTGTGGCAGGGCCAGAGCAAGCACAATCCCGGGTAACCCCGGCCCGGTCCCCACATCCAGCACATCTCCGGGGCCCAGCAGGGGCAAAACACTGAGGCTGTCCAGTAGATGCCGGGACACGGCTTCACGCCGATCACGCACCGCCGTCAGATTATACGCCCGGTTCCAGCGCAACAGCTCATCCAGATACTCCAGCAACGGCGGCGCCAGATCCGGGGGCAATCCCAACTGCTTCAGCCCGCGCTCAAGCGCCCTCTCATCATTTTGCCCAGGCGACTCGGTCATTATTAATCCGTGTTACGTGGTTACGTGATTACGTGGTTACGTCGCGACAAGGACTGTTGCAGAACTGAAGCTCTGCGACGCGCGCCGAAAAGCCGTAGTTTCATGGCAAATATGAATGCCGATGCAACCGCGCAGGTCTATGGCATTTCCTGGCGGGGCTATCGGCGCGTGTCGAGGACTATCAGTCCAGCACACAACTCTGGCGCGACCTAATCACCTAACCACGTAACCACGTAACCACGCACTGGTAATCCGGGGAACCCGGATTACCAGTGTTGTCGGAGTCCCAGCGAAATGGTGTGGCCTTCCTGGCCTGAGCTGCGGTGGTAGTCGTAATCAGCGAACAGCTGCAGATCCTGCGCCGCGCGCAGCACCAGCCCGGCACCGGCCTCGAAGCGGTCGCGACCGGCATCGGCGCCGCGCACGGTGAAGCTCTGGCCGGAGTTATCACCTACAAAGCGGGCATTGATCTCGGCGCCGTCATCCTGCAAGTCGCGGACATAGCCGGTGCGCAGGGTGGGTGTCCAGCGGGTGCCATTGGCGGTTTCACGCGGCAGGGCGGCTTCCAGTCGCACACTGCCCTCCAGCCGGCTGGTGGTGCCGGACTCGACATCCAGTCCCCCGGCCACATCTTCATCAAAACTGTCGCGGCTGATACGCGACCAGTCCAGCCCCAGTGACGGCCGCAGCAGCAAGCCATCATCAAAAAACCCCGCGGTGTAGCCGCCATCGATGCCGGCGAATAACTCGCTGCCGTTGTAGTCCGCCTCGACCTCGGTGTCGGTGGCGACAATCTCGCGGCGGGAATCAAAATCCAGCCAGGCGCCCCCGGCGAGCACATCCACGTTCCAGTTGCCGTTGGTGTAGAGCCCGTAACCGGCCAGCCGCAGGTTATCAACATTGACCTGATCGCGGGTGCCGTTGCGCTCGGTACGCGAAGAGCCCAGCCCAAACGCCGCCCCCAGCCGCCAGTTTTCCCCGGCGGCCTGGTCATAACCCACACTCAGCCCGCTGATACGGTAGTCGGCATCGGCCGCGCCATCATTGCCATCCAGCGTGCCCCGGGTGTGAAAGCCGCGCGCCCAGGCCCGATGGTCAGCATCGGCCAGCTCGACATATTCTTCCGGCGCGAATACCCCGCGCGCGCCCACAGCGGCCACCTGCACCGGCGATACACTGTCGCTTCGAGCCGCCACCCGCAGCGCTTCGCTGCGCGCGCGCAGACTGCCCCGGAAGGCATCAGCGGCGCGGAACAGGGCCGGGTTCTGGGCTGCATGCACCTCGCCGCCCAGATCATCCAGCGCCCGGCCGGCCGCTGCATCGCCACGGGTGCCCAGCAGTTCGTCACGAAACGCCGCCAGCTCCGCACTCATGTCATTGGCGTCACTGATTGCATTCAGGGTCTGGCCGATGGTCTGACGATTGGTTGAGGTGGCGATGCGCTGGTTGGCGAAGTCGCGCTGCAGGGTGAGCTCGCCATTGCTATAGAGATTACCGTCATCAATAGCGAAAAAACCGGCTTCAATACGATCAAAGGTGGTGCCGTCAAAATCGGTGTTCTCAAATAACTGGAAAGTGAAGCTGTTCTGCACCGGTCCACCCCAGTCCCCGGCGTCAGGGTCCACCAGCAATACGGCACTGCTGCCGGCATTCAGTACCTCACCATTCAGGTTGATCCGGCCAAAGTCGGTTTCATTCTGGTTGACCTGAAAGGCCAGGGTGACGTCTTCACCCAGCGTTGAAGCCGCACCCAGCACGAGCTGACGATCCAGCAGGTCCAGCTCACCGGCGAGCAGATCCAGCCCGCCGCCAAACACCTGATCTTCGGTCACCTCCCAACGGGTACCGGCAGCATCCACGACCAGTGACTCAAACCCGCTGGTCAGGCCAAGCTGCCCGACAGCCGCCGCACCGCCCAGCAGATTAAGTGTACTGCTGCCCGCAGCGTTGATGGTTCCGCCGACTTCGCCACCACTGTAAAAATCAAAGCGATTGGTGCCCGCACCCAGGGAAACGTCGCCATCCACCGCGCCCGTGCTGCCCAGCACGAATTCGGCATCGCCATCAGCCAGCGTGACATTGCCGGTGATCGTGCCGAAATTGGTGATGCCATGGGCTGCAGTGGCGGCATCAAACAACACATCACCCACAATTTCACCACCGGCGGCATTGGTCAAATGATTCTCAAAATCGCCGTTAAAATGCACCGCCGTGCCAGCGCCGTCGCGTTCAATCAGACCGTAGTTGGTGACGCTGCCAGCGGCATTCTCAACCAGCAATGCCGCGCCATTTTCGGCGCTGATGGTGCCAAGATTATCCAGTGATGCCCCGGCGCCGGCGAGTACCACGCCATGCAGGCCCCCGCTCACCAGCGCATCGGCGTGATTGGCCAGATAACCATCATCACGCAATATCACCCCTTCACCGGTGGTGGCCGTAATTTGCCCCACATTATCAATACGGCCGTCACCGGACAGATCCACGCCCGTGCCGGCGGCCTCGATCAAGCCTTCATTCAGCACAGCGCCGAGATTGGTCACAAGCGCATCGCTATTCACGGAACGCAACACGGCATCCGCTGCATTGGTGATTGTGCCTTGCGTGCCAGTGAGTTCCACGGCGACGCCATCGGCGCTTTCAATGGTGCCACTATTGGCCAGGGTGACGACATCCAGATCCAGCCCCTGGATCCCGCCAAGCTCACCATTGATCAGGCCCCGGTTATCCAGTTCCACGGCCCGGATGTCTTCCGGATCCACGGTGGTGTCCACCGCCACGCTCACTGCCACATCGCCCTGGGCCAGGATCTCGCCCGCACCCTGATTCACCAGTCGCGCGCCATCATCAAAGCGCAGGGCCTGACCATCCGCAGCCTCGATTGTGCCGGCATTGGCGACCTGCCCCCCGGCCATATGCACC
>PWYF01000226.1 GCA_003567955.1 Thiotrichales bacterium | reverse complement strand
TGCCGATCTGGACCACCACGCCGTGGACGCTGCCAGCCAACCAGGCGGTGGCGGTCCACCCCGAGCTGGAATACGTGCTGGTGCAGGCGGGGGATGAAGTGCTGGTGCTGGTGGCGGAGCTGCTGGATACCGCCATGGCACGCTATGGCATGGCCGATTACACCGAGCTGGGCCGGGTCAGCGGCGCGCAGCTTGAGGGCCTGGTGCTGGCGCATCCCTTTGCCGATCGGCAGGTGCCGGTGATTCTGGGCGAGCACGTCACCACCGAGGGCGGCACGGGGGCGGTGCATACGGCGCCGGCGCATGGTCAGGAGGACTTTGCCGTGGGTCAACAGTATGACTTGCCGGTAGATAACCCGGTGGATGCCCGCGGCCACTTCTTTGAGGATGTGCCGCTGTTTGGCGGCCAGTTTGTGTTCAAGGCCAACAAGACGGTGATCGCCACGCTTGAGGAAAAGGGCATGCTGCTGGCGCACGAGCCGCTGCAGCACAGTTATCCGCATTGCTGGCGGCACAAGACGCCGGTGATCTTCCGTGCCACGCCACAGTGGTTTATCAAGCTGGATGACAAGGGGCTGCGCGAGCAGGCGCTGGGGGCGATTGAGGGCGTGAGCTGGATGCCCGGCTGGGGTCAGGCCCGGATCGACGGCATGGTGCGCAACCGCCCGGACTGGTGCATCTCGCGCCAGCGCAACTGGGGCGTGCCCATCGCACTGTTTGTGCATCAGCGCACGGGTGAGCCGCACCCGGACAGCGTGCGCCTGCTGGAAGAAGTCGCGCTGCGGGTCGAGCGCGAGGGCGTGGATGCCTGGTTCGAGCTGGCGGCGGAAGACCTGCTGGGTGAGGACGCCGCCGAGTATGAAAAGGTCACCGACATCCTGGATGTGTGGTTTGACTCGGGCGTGACCCACGCCACGGTGCTGGCCCCGGATGAAAACCTGGGGCTGCCGGCGGATTTGTACCTGGAAGGCTCCGACCAGCATCGCGGCTGGTTTCAGTCCTCGTTGCTGACGGCAGTGGCGATGCGCGGCGAGGCGCCCTACAAGGGGGTGCTGACGCATGGCTTCACCGTGGACGCCCAGGGCCACAAGATGTCCAAGTCGCGCGGCAATGTGGTGGCGCCGCAGAAGGTGATGGATACCCTGGGCGCCGATATTCTGCGGTTGTGGGTGTCCTCAACTGACTACAGCGGTGAGATCGCGGTGTCGGACGACATTCTCAAGCGCACCGCCGACGCCTATCGCCGCATCCGCAATACGGCGCGCTTCCTGCTCGGCAACCTGGCCGGCTTTGAGCCTTCACAGCATATGCTGGCGCCGGAGGCCATGCTGGATCTGGACCGCTGGGCGGTGGACCGGGCGCTGCAGGTGCAGGAAGCGGTGCAGGGGCATTATGAGCGCTACGAATTCCACCGCATCTACCAGGCGATTCATAATTTCTGCGTGGTGGATATGGGTGGTTTTTATCTGGATATCATCAAGGATCGGCAGTACACCACCCAGCCGGACAGCCGCGCCCGGCGCTCCTGCCAGAGCGCCATGTATCACATCGTTGAGGCGCTGACGCGCTGGCTGGCGCCGATATTGAGCTTTACTGCTGATGAGATCTGGCGGCATATCCCGGGTGAGCGGGGTGATACCGTGCTGCTGGAGACCTGGTATGAGGGGCTGGCGGCGCATGAGGCCGGGCGTGAACCCTGGCGGGCCATTATCGAGGCGCGCGAGGCGGTGCTGCGACGGCTGGAAGCGCTGCGCGCGGAGGAGAAAATCGGCGCCAACCTGGATGCCGGGGCGGTGATTTATTGCGAGGAACCGCTGTACGGGCATCTGGCCGGGCTGGGCGAGGAGCTGCGCTTTGTGCTGATTACCTCGGCGGCCCGGGTGTTGCCGCTGGCTGAGGCGCCCGCCGGGGCCGGGGCGGAGCAGCTCGACAGTGGCGCCGCGATCGCGGTGACGGTGCAGCCTTATGATGCGCCCAAATGCAGCCGTTGCTGGCATCGCTGCGAGGATGTGAGCAGCCACAGTGCGCACCCCGAGCTGTGCGGGCGCTGTGTAAGCAATGTCGATGGCGACGGAGAGCAGCGTGAGTACGCCTGAGACCAGCATGCGGGGCAAATGGCCCTGGCTGGGCCTGGCGCTGGCGGTGCTGGCGCTGGATCAGATTACCAAGTACTGGGCCCACAGCCGCCTGATGCTGCACGAATCCATCGAGGTGCTGCCGGTGTTCAGTATCACGCTGGCCTATAACACCGGCGCGGCCTTCAGTTTTCTCGCCGACGCGGGTGGCTGGCAGCGCTGGTTCTTGACCCTGCTGGCAGTGGGGGTGAGCGCGGTGGTGGTGTTCTGGATGGCGCAGGCCCGAAAGGCTGAGCGCGGCTGGCTGCTGTGCCTGTCGCTGATACTGGGCGGGGCGCTGGGTAATGCGCTGGATCGCGCGCTGCACGGCTTTGTGGTCGATTTCCTGGACCTGCATTACGCCGGCTGGCACTGGCCGACTTTTAATGTGGCGGATATGGCGATTGTTGGGGGGGCGGTTTTGTTTGTTTGGTTCTCCTTGACCCCGCGGGATCCAGCCCGGTAGCCCACGCGTTGTTCTTGAACGTTGTAGGTGGGGAAGCGGGAAAGTTGTAGGTAACTGCCGCGCTTCGCGCGGCACAAACAGGCTTACAACCTTCCCGCTTTCCCACTTACAACAATCCGTGCGGGTTGATGTGTTATCTTGGGCATGTAGTCGCGACGACCTTTCGGTGTGCCACCTGATGAAAATTCTGTTAGCCAATCCCCGTGGTTTTTGTGCCGGTGTGGAGCGTGCCATCGATATTGTCGAGCGCGCGCTGGAGCTCTTTGGTGCGCCTATTTATGTGCGCCACGAGGTGGTGCATAACCGCTTTGTGATCGAGGATCTGCGCGACAAGGGCGCAATCTTTGTGGATGAGCTCGACCAGGTGCCGGATGGCCAGACGGTGATTTTCAGTGCGCACGGGGTGGCGCGTGCGGTTCAGGAAGAAGCCGCCCGGCGGGATCTGCATGTATTTGACGCCACTTGCCCGCTGGTGACCAAGGTGCATGTGGAGGTCGCCGGTTATGCCCGCAAGGGCTTTGATGTGGTGTTGATCGGGCATGCCGGCCACCCGGAAGTGGAAGGCACCATGGGCCAGTTTGATACCGCCTGGGGTGGCAGCATCCACCTGGTGGAAACCCCCGAGGATGTCGCCGGATTGCAGGTCAACGATCCTGAGCGCGTGGCCTTTGTGACCCAGACGACGCTGTCCATGGATGACACCGCACGGGTGATTGATGCCCTGCGTGAGCATTTCCCGGCGATTGATGGCCCGCGCAAGGATGATATCTGCTACGCCACACAGAATCGCCAGGACGCCGTCAAGGCGCTGGCAGCGCAAAGTGACGTGGTGCTGGTGGTGGGCTCGCCCAACAGCTCCAAT
>PWYF01000263.1 GCA_003567955.1 Thiotrichales bacterium | reverse complement strand
CCGCCGCTGATGCCACAATTCGGGCTCGCCAGTCGGTCGGCTTTCGCGACGTGCGCTATCCGGACATAATTCAGGTAGTGCACAAGCAGGCCGTGTTTTGTTTGAGATCAACAGGGAGGTGAGCCATGCCCAAACGGATCGTGGTGTGTGCCGATGGCACCTGGAATCGTCCCGAGGAGGACGTTGAGTCCGATACCCCCACCAATGTGCTGCGCCTGGCCCGGGCCATTGCCCCGCTGAAGGACAGTGACAGTCCGCAACAGGTGTTTTACGACTGGGGCGTGGGCTCCTACAACGCCCGCATCAGCGGCGGCATCACCGGCCGCGGCATCCACAAGAACATCATGGATGCCTACCGTTATATCGTGCAGAACTACACCCCCGGCGCCGAGATCTTCCTCTTCGGTTTCAGCCGGGGCGCCTATACAGTGCGCAGCCTGTGCGGGTTGATCAATAATTGCGGGATTCTCAAGCGTCCGGATGCCCGGCTGATTGAGAAGGCCTTCGCCCACTACAAGAAAACCGGGCGTAAATATCATCCAGAGGGCGAGGCCTCCCGGCGCTTTCGCCGAGATCATTCACATCCCTCGCGTGAAATCCGCTTTGTGGGCGCCTGGGATACCGTGGGCGCGCTGGGTATTCCGTTTTCGGTGCTGGGGCTGTTTGATCGCACCGATGAGTTTTATGACACCAAGCTCGGGCCCAATGTACGTATTGCCCGGCATGCCCTGGCGATTGACGAGACCCGGGCTGATTTCGAACCCACGCTCTGGGAACCCCGGGAGAACCTGGACCTGAAGCAGGTCTGGTTCAGCGGGGTGCATGCCGACATCGGCGGCGGCTACGCGCCAGACAAGGCGGGCTGTCTGGCCTCGGATTATCCGCTGGCCTGGATGATGGAAGAGGCCCGGGGTGCGGGGTTGGCCATCGAGTCGCATCTGGAGCAAGAGATTAACGCCTCACCCGAGGCACCGGTGCATCAGTCGCGACGACATATTTATCGTTTTCGGCGCCGGTATATCAGGCCGCTTTATATCAAGGATATTGAGACGAGCATCCACTCCTCGGTGCGGGCACGCTGGGAAATGAATAAAAAATACCGCCCGGCCAACCTGAAAAAACATCTGGAACAACAGGGCTGGTAACTGCTGCGAACCCGGGTGTAATCTTCCGAATATGAGCGAACCGGCTCACCATAATGGTCAATGCGGTTGCGGTGCGGCCCGCTTTACGGTGCACGGCCACCCCCTGTTGCGGGCTTTCTGTCACTGCACCATCTGCCAGGTATTCAATGGCGCGCCGTATGCGGATATCACCCTGTTTCGCGGCCGGGATGTGGTCCTGCCTGAACAGGGGCAGGTCGAATTCAGCACATACCGGCCGCCGCCGGCGGCACGGCGCGGCAAGTGTGTGGACTGTGGCGGGCCGGCGGTTGAGCTTTTGAAACTGCCACTGGCAGGCGAGCTGGTGATCATTCCCAGCATGAATATTGCGGATAATTCCTTTGTCCCTGATCCGGCCCTGCATATCTTTTATCACCGTCGGGTTGCCGATATTGACGATGACCTGCCCAAATACCAGGGCTACTGGCGCAGCCAGTTGGAATTTTCACGCCGTCTATTGCCGGCGCTGCTATATAGAGGTTCTGGCAACCGGCGTGGCTGAAAAGCCAGGGGGCGCGTCAGAACATGACGTCCATTCAGTATTTCCCTAGTATGTACCGATTGCCTCAATTAAACAGGGGAGGACTGTGGTAATGCGCAGTTTTGAAGGGAAACGTTGCCTGATTACAGGGGCCGGTAGCGGGATAGGCAAGGCTGTGGCCGAGGCGGTGGCGCGTGAGGCCGGGCAGCTCGTGCTGACCGATCTCAACGAGGGGGCCCTGCGGGAAACGGTGCGGGATATTCGCACCAATGGCGGCCAGGTGCTGGCCGCCCAGGCCCTGGATATTCGTGATTACCAGGCCGTAAAAGCGTTTGCCAAAGCGTTGCACAAGTCGCATGGCAGCCTGGATGTGGTGATGAATATCGCGGGGATTTCCATCTGGGGCGAGGTGGAGCATTTGCGTCATGAGGACTGGCGCGACGCCATAGAAGTCAATCTCATGGGCCCCATCCACGTGATCGAGTGTTTTTTACCACCCATGATCGAGGCGGGGCGTGGTGGCCACCTGGTCAATGTCTCCTCGGCCGCGGGCTTGTTCGGACTCGCCTGGCATGCGCCCTACAGCGCCAGCAAGTTCGGTCTGCGGGGCATTTCCGAGGTGCTTCGCTTTGATCTGGAGCAGCATGGTATCGGTGTGAGCCTGGTCTGCCCCGGCGGGGTGGATACAGGGCTGGTCAATACCGTGCGCATTGTGGGTGTCGATACGGAAAGCCCGACTCTGGTGAAAATGCGTGAGCGGTTTCGCAAGCATGCCGTAAGCCCCGAGCAGGCGGCGCGGGCGATTCTCAAGGGCGTGAAGCGCAACCGCTATCTGGTGTTTACCTCCAGCGATATCCGCATCGGCCACTGGTTCCAGTGCCACTGTCACTGGCTGTATGTACGCATCATGCGTCGCATTTCTCGGCAGATGCAGGCGGTGGCGGCCAGAAGTCGCCTGCCGCGAAGCGGTGGAGAGGATGCATGAGTACTCTGGCTGATCTGGCGCCGCCGGGCGGCTGGCGGGCCGCCGATGAACGTCTGATGCCGCTGCCGCGTGAACAACAGGGCGCGGGGTTAAGGCTGTTTTTATGGCTGGCCGGCAAGTGGGCGCGGCGACGCACCGGCAGTGACCGGGTGCCGCTGGTGTTTCTGCTGATGATGCGA
Source organism: Thiotrichales bacterium (assembly GCA_003567955.1). Taxonomy (GTDB): domain Bacteria; phylum Pseudomonadota; class Gammaproteobacteria; order UBA5335; family SLRW01; genus SLRW01. Next base: position 658 of record PWYF01000263.1, on the reverse strand, counting down.
AACAAGCGGCTGTTCCGGGCGTGGTTGCGTTTCGCCTCGCGCTTTATGCCCTACGGCACCATCGGCCGGCGCAATGCCGAGCTGGTGATCCTGCGGGTGGGCTGGAACTGTCGCTGTCGCTATGAATGGGGCCAGCATGTGCGTATCGGCCGGCGTGTGGGCCTGAGTGTGGCCGATATTGTACGCGTCACCAGAGGCCCCGAGGCTGAAGGCTGGCAGGAAACACAGGCGCTGCTGCTACGCGCCGCGGATGAACTGCATGCCGATCGTGTGATCAGCGAAGCCACCTGGCAGGCGCTGGGTGAACATTACAGTCCGGCGCAGCTGATCGAGATCACGCTGCTGGCGGGGCACTATGAAATGCTGGCCGGCCTGCTCAACAGCGCCGGCCTGCCCCTGGAACCGGAGACTGAAGCCGAGCTGGCCACGCTTCGTATCGAGGGCAGTTGATCGGCGGGCCTTTACCTTCCGGGTATGGCACCATGAGCGTCTGGGTGTGCTGGATCGTGTATCCATTAAGATGATTCCGGAGATAAAGACCATGAGTACGAAACCGGGGGTGGTGCTCTCCTCGCGTGATGCCGAGCGGCTGGAAAAACTGCTGGCTTCGCTGCCGGCGAGTGCGTTTGCCGGCAAGCAGGAGCTGGAGGCCGAGCTT
>PWYF01000069.1 GCA_003567955.1 Thiotrichales bacterium | reverse complement strand
TGTGCTTCAAGTTGCCTCATGGAGGGCAGCTCAGAAGTGGAACTCAGGTGCCGGTTCGGCGTTGAGCAGTGGCGGCAGCAGGGTGTCGAACAGGCTCTCGGTCGCCCAGGCATCCTCGGCTGTGCGGGTGATCAACAGCGCTTCCATCACCGGGAAACGCCCGACAATAACAAACAGTCGACCGCCAATATTCAGCCGTTCATGAAAACCGCGGTGGAGTACTGACAGTGAACCGGTGACAGCAATGGCATCGAAGCGTTGGCCGCCCTCGCCGAGGCCGGCGCCGGCATTGCCGACTTCCAGCGTAATGTTGCTGGCGCCGACCATTTGCAGGCGCATCCGGGCTTTGTCACTGAAGGCCTTGTAGATTTCAACACTGTGTACAGCAGCAGCCAGATCGGCCAGACAGGCAGTCACAAAACCGCTGCCGGTGCCAATTTCAAGCACTGAATCTTGCGGCTCAATAGCCAGTGCCTGCAACATTCTGCCTTCAACGCGAGGTTCCATCATCACCTCACCGGCACCAATGGGGATCTGGGTGTCGGAATAGGCCAGGGCGCGGTGGGTAAGCGGAACAAACAATTCCCTCGGTATACGCTTAAAGACTTCCAGCACCCGGGGATCCAGCACATCCCACGGGCGAATCTGCTGCTGGATCATGTTGTCGCGGGCCTCGGTGTGAACGCTTTCGACCATGGAGATATTCCTTCGCATTAATGCTGGTTGTCTGGCGAGTATTTTAGCACGCTGACCGGATGGCGATGACACTAACCGATCGATCGGTCAGTGTCGAGTGTACCGGGGCGTTAATTGTCTCCCCCCTTCTGGCGGACTGTATCGGGGCGCAGTTTGAAAGCACAGGGCAGCGTCAGCGCGGCAAAGGTCACAATAACCCAGCCGGTGGCCAGACTGTTGCCAGTGAAGTCGGCCAGCCAGCCGCCCAGCAGGGGGATCGCAAAGGCCAGGGTGTAGCCGATGGTGAAATTGCCCGCTGACAGCCGGCCAGCGTGAGCGCTGCCGCATATATGAGGTGGCAGCGTAACCAGCAGGATCAGTAATATCCCGGCGCAAAAACTCATCAGTACTGCGAAAGCGACTGCCAGCCAGCCTTCCAGTAACAGAAACAGTATCATTGCCAATACCGCACCGGCGACGCTGGCTGCAATGGGGCCGCGCCGGGCTACCCAGCGCCCGGCTACTGCCAGCATCAGCATGGAGGCCACCACCTGGGCCAGGTTGAACCAGAACAGCGCGGTGGCCAGGCGCTCGATTTCGCCCCGTTGTTCAAGAATGCTGGCCATATAGGCGTTGGTGCCGAAAAACAGCGCGGCGGTTGCGCCGAGCAACAATCCCATTTGCCACATCAGTGGATCACGCCAGGAGGGCAGCCAGTGTAGTGAGGTTGCCTCCGCGGCATTCAGGTTGCGCCTTGGCAACAGCAACAGTGCGGCGACCAGTAACCCCGGCAGGGACCACAGCAGCAGCGCCCCGCGCCAGCTGTCGCCGGCGAGCGGCATGATCACCGGCAGGGTCAGGCCGGCGCCAATGAATTCGCCCATGAGCATCCCGTTCATGTAGCAGGCTGATCCCAGGGCGATTCGCCCGGGGCTTAGCCAGCGCGGCAACAACGCCGGCAGCGCTGGTTGCATGACGGCAATGGCCAGCCCCATCAATGCGCTGAACAGCAGCAGATCTGTGACCCCGCTGGACGCCCCTCGCGCTGCCGAGCTGACAGCGACCAGTGCCAACGCCGCGACCAGTGCATTGCGGGCGCCCATACGCATGATCAGCAGCGAGCCCAGTAATGCCCCCACTGCCAGCATGAATACCGGCAGGGTTGTCAGGGCACCAATATGCGTCTGTGACAGGCTCAGCGCTTCACCGATATGTGGGGCCAGGGGCGGTGCCACCAGCACCGGCAGGCGCAGATACAATCCGGCCAGCCAGAGCAGTGCCAGTACGCCCAGATCATTACTGATGTCGCGAATACGCAAGGTCAATGTCTGCTCCCCGTGGCATGGCTCGCATGATACGGGTGGTTGCACCGTTGGCGGTAGGCAGCCCGGCACAACTGTGTTGTAATCAAGAGTACAAGGCGGGGGTGCTTGCGTGGCTGCGCAGGCTGAGAGAGTCCCTTTGAACCTGATCCAGTTAGCACTGGCGCAGGGAGACCGGTAACAGAATCTCTGCCACGATTCCGTGCCCCGTCGCAATTCAGGACCACCAGCGAGGGACACGACCATGAGCGCGATACCCGAAGACCTCAAACGACGCACATCCGAACTCAACGCTGAATCGACCCGGCCTTTCCCCGGCTCGCGCAAGATTTACATCCACGGCAGCCGCCCGGATATCCGTGTGCCCATGCGCGCCATCTCGCAAGCGCCTACCGGCGCACTTTTTGGAGAGGAAGAAAACCCGGATATCTTTGTTTACGACACGTCAGGGCCCTACACCGACCCGGAGGCAGACATTGACCTGATGGCCGGCCTGCCGCCGCTGCGCCAGGCCTGGATTGAGGCGCGCGATGACACAGAAACGCTGGCTGGCCCCACGTCCGAATTTGGCCGCCAGCGACTGCATGACCCGGAAACCGCCGGTCTGCGTTTTGACCATATCCGACCGCCCCGGCGAGCTCGTGCCGGCGCCAATGTGACCCAGATGCACTACGCCCGGCGCGGCATCATTACGCCGGAGATGGAATTCATCGCTATCCGTGAAAACATGAAACGCGCCGAGGCCGCCGGGCTGGATCACCAGCATCCGGGGCAGTCCTTCGGCGCCGCCATCCCGAAGGAAATCACCCCCGAGTTCGTGCGCGACGAGGTGGCCCGGGGCCGTGCCATTATCCCGGCCAATATCAACCACCCTGAAAGCGAGCCCATGATTATCGGCCGCAATTTCCTGGTGAAAATCAACGCCAATATGGGTAACTCGGCGGTGACTTCCAGTATTGCCGAGGAAGTGGAAAAGATGGTCTGGTCCGCCCGCTGGGGGGGCGACACCATCATGGATCTGTCCACCGGCAAGCATATTCACGAAACCCGCGAATGGATCATCCGCAACTCGCCGGTGCCGGTAGGCACCGTGCCCATCTACCAGGCCCTGGAAAAGGTCAATGGCGCCGCCGAGGAACTGACCTGGGAAATCTACCGTGACACGCTGATCGAACAGGCCGAGCAGGGCGTCGACTACTTCACCATCCACGCCGGCGTGCGCCTGCCGTATGTGCCCATGACAGCGAAGCGTCGCACCGGCATTGTTTCGCGCGGCGGCTCGATCATGGCCAAGTGGTGTCTGGCACATCACCGCGAGAGCTTTCTCTACGAGCACTTCGAGGACATCTGCGAAATCATGAAGGCCTATGACGTGGCTTTCTCACTGGGCGATGGTCTGCGCCCCGGGTCTATCGAGGACGCCAACGACGAAGCCCAGTTCGCCGAGCTGGAAACTCTGGGTGAGCTGACACAGATCGCCTGGCGGCATGACTGCCAGGTGATGATCGAGGGGCCCGGCCATGTGCCCATGCACCTGATCAAGGA
>PWYF01000015.1 GCA_003567955.1 Thiotrichales bacterium | reverse complement strand
TCAAATGCATCGCCTGCAACCGTTGCGAGACCGAGTGTGTGCTCAGGCCGTCGGCCGTCCGATGCGTGCATATTCCGACAATGTGCGGTTACCGAAAAACGTGCCCGGCCTTTTTTGATTTTGACCCAGGTCGGCCGGATACCGCATCAAGAACACAATTATGTCCGCAGCGGGCCATCAGAAGAAGGCCTGTCAGTGATTCTTATTACAGCTACACGATCAACATAGCTCGCTGCAACGGCTGCGCAAAATGCGTTGAGCGCTGTGTAAGATACGGGAACGGCTCAATTTTTTTGCAGATTTATCACGACCTGTGCCTCAACTGCAATGAATGCGCCATTGCGGCATCCTGCCCAACACAAGCTATCACCAAAGTGCCTGCAGACAAACACTATATTTTAAAAACAATTCATGACAATGCATATAAGGAAACTATTATTAACAGCCATTTTAACTATGATATTGGGTTTTCCGGCCATAGCTCAAGATAATTATCAGCAACCGGAATTGCCTGATTTCCGTTGTGGTTACGAGGCCGCGCCCGCTGAGACTCCGCCGGCCCCGGCTTCGGTCCGCCGTGATTACCTGTCGGTGGCATTACTTGCATCCGCTCTTGGACTGGGAACGTATCTGGTCTTCAAAAAGCGGAAAAGACACTGGATTTGGGCGTTGATGATATTTTCACTGATTGTTTTTGGATTCATACGCCAGGGGTGCATATGTCCCGTCGGCGCCATACAGAACGTGATGAAGACATCTTTTGACTCCTCCTGCGCACTGCCGGCTGTTGTGTTGGCATTATTTCTACTGCCCCTGGTATTGGCACTCTTCTATGGACGAATTTTTTGCAGCTCGGTCTGTCCGCTTGGCGCGATACAGGACGCGGTGCTTCTCCATCCGGTTTCCGTGCCTTACCGGCTGGAAGTGCCTCTGCGGACACTGGGCTATCTGTACCTGGCTCTGGCGATTCTGATGGCGGCCGGCGGGGCCGGATTTATTATATGCCGGCATGACCCCTTTGTCGCCTTTTTCAGGCTCAGCAGCGATCTGAACGCGCTGACACTCGGCGGTGTGCTGTTGGTCGCCGGTGTTTTTATCGGCAGACCATATTGCCGTTTTTTATGCCCATACGGTATCCTTCTGCGCCAGTTTTCAAGACTTTCCAGGCGGAAGGTCAGTATCAGCCCGGACCATTGCATCAGATGCGGGCTATGTAAAAACAGCTGCCCGTTCGGCGCGATTCGCCCGCCGAAGGACCGAGCGGACCGCGAGAAAATCGTGAAAAGAAAAAAGATTATGGCCGTTTTGATACTGCTCATGCCCCTGATTGTTGCTACGGGCGCACTGATTGGTGCGGGCGGCAGCGGCTTCATATCGCGAACACACCTCGATGTACGGCTGTCCGAGCGAATTTATCTTGAAGAACAGGGACGGGTAACCGGAACGACCGACGCCAGCCGGGCGTTTTGGGAAAGTGACAAAGACCCGGAAAAACTCCATGAACTTTCCGCCGGCATCCGGAAATGGTTTCAAAGGAGCGGCCGGTTGCTGGGCGGGTTGATCGGCCTGATCCTCGCCTTGACAATGATGAACCATACCGTTTGCCGAAGCTCGGACAGTTACCGCGCCGATCCGGGCGACTGCATGGCATGCGGACGGTGTTTTGAATTCTGTCCCAGAGAACGATTGAGACGCCGTCAGATACGGCATAAAACGGGCCTGAATAACGCTTAGAGACGTGTTTTCGGCGGTGAAATGAGGGTTTTAAGCACAGACTGTTAAGGTTAGCATTGGCAAATAGCAAAAGGGGCTTTAAAACTGTGAGCTCGGTTTTCCTTAGCGGTCACATTTCAGAGGCAAAGTTTGGTAGCCTCAGGGTTAACGATATACGTGATTTGTCACATCCGGAGAGCACTTTTCCCTCGGTAGCCGTTATGCTTGCAATGGCCAGTATTATCGGCGATAATGTTATATAGAGTCTTTAGTAAAAACAAGATATTGCAAGGAAGAGCTTTTGATTGATAAAATTAGCCATAAAATCAGGCAGCGTCAATACGAGCTTTCCAGACATGCCACTGATCAAACGATCATAAGGGATATGACCGTAACTGAAATTGAGCAGGTTTTTACCGGCTGTGGTGAAATAATTGAAGATTATCCCAATGATAAATACGGCCCAAGCTGTCTCATATTGGGGTTTACGGATTCGGGGCGTGCGCTTCACGTACATTGCAGCTATCCATCACGCCCTTTGTTAAAAGTTATTACCGTTTATGAGCCTGATCCTGATTTATGGATCGACTTCAGGTCGAGAATAAACAGGGAGGATATCAAAAATGAAAGAAACGCTGATTGATACCGAAGTAACCTATACAATCCAGCACCAGGGGCGCCTGATTCTTATCGAACATGTACCCGCTCGCGTGTGTAAAGAAACGGGGGAACAATACTTTTCCCCGGAAACCGTTGAGCATATCCAATCGCTGATCAAAAGTGAAAAACCTCCTGAAAAGGTCATCGAAACACCCGTCTATGAATACGCTTGACAGGTGAATTTGGTTTTATTTGCTTATAACCCATTGAGTCCGCAAAATTGAAGGCCGCCATCATACAAATCCGCTATTTCCTTTAAGGTCGGCCTGCTGCAGATTCCACAAATATGAATAGATGGAATCGTCTTTTTCCAACAATTCCTGTGGTGTACCTATCTCCTTTATCCGCCCCTCGACCAGAACGGCCACCTGGTCGGCGAAAGCGGTGGTGCTGAGACGGTGCGCGATGATAATCGTCGTGCGCCCTATCGCCGCCCTTTCAAGAGCATTCTGGATCATCCTTTCCGTCTCGGTGTCAACGGATGAGGTTGCTTCATCCAGAATCAGAATCGCCGGGTCCTTCAGCAAGGCACGTGCAATGGATATCCTTTGTTTCTGTCCAACGGACAGTTTAATTCCACGCTCACCCACAACCGTATTCATTCCTTCGGGGAGCTGGTCAATGAAATCCGCAGCGCCCGCCGAATCCGCCGCGCGTCGCACCGACTGTTCATCGGCATCGGACCGTCCGTAGGCGATATTTTCATAGACCGTACTGTTAAATAAAAAAGACTCCTGCAAGACCATACCGATATGCTTCCTGAGCGCATTCGGGTGGTAATCGGCCGCATTGAGGCCGTCAATCAGCACTTTGCCCTCGGTCGGGTCGTAGAACCTCGAAATCAAGTCAACAAATGTTGTTTTCCCGACCCCGCTGCGCCCCACAAGCGCCAGGGTCTGTCCCGCCGGTATCGTCAGACTGACGTCTTTTAACACATCCTCATCACCATAGCGGAAACGGACGGACTGGAACTGTATTTCGCCCTTAATATCCTCCTTTTCCACGGCATCTTCGGCGATAGGAAGTTTTTGCTCGGTGCTGAGGAACTCAAAAATCCGGTCGGCGGCGGCCAGCCCGCGCGGCAGTTGATGTCCGATTAAAAAACCAAGCTGGCTCACTGGCGCATAGAAGAAGCCGAGGTACATGACAAACTCAACAAGCTGTCCGACACTCATCTGATCGGGCTGCTGAATGGCCAATGAACCGCCAAAATAGACCACCAGCAGTGTCCCGGTA
>PWYF01000171.1 GCA_003567955.1 Thiotrichales bacterium | reverse complement strand
TTAATTCGCAAGTTGCGTGGCTTACGGTCGGCACAGGCGTGATTGAGGTCTCGATTCGAACCCTCGGACATCAATCAAGCGGGTTCGACCGCCGCGGCACGCGGCGGACCGTCGCCGACAGGCGACGGCCCGGAGGGCGAGGGGCGAAGGCCCCGAGTAATCCCTCCCTCTCCGCCAAGTTAATTCGCAAGTTGCGTGGCTTACGGTCGGCACAGGCGTGATTGAGGTCTCGATTCGAACCCTCGGACATCAATCAAGCGGGTTCGGCCGCCGCGGCACGCGGCGGACCGTCGCCGACAGGCGGCGGCCCGGAGGGCGAGGGGCGAAGGCCTCGAGTAATCCCTCCCTCTCCGCCAAATAAAAGGGGCTGCCACGGCAGCCCCTTTTATTTGGCGGAGAGGGAAGGTGAGTGTGATCTCTCCCGGCTCGTCATCGAAAAACGGTGAGTAAGGTACCCGGCCGCCCATTCCGCATCCTGAAACGGATTATTTGGCCAATCGCGAACAAGTGCTCCACAGTGCCTCAAGATAAGGTTTTGCCCAGCTAACGTAGTCAGGAATACTCAAGTCTGCATTCGCGCTGTAAGCGCGCATCGCTTGTTCCGGCACGCCATTCTGCGCAAGCCTGCCAAAGAACTGCAGTGAACCCGGGTGCATGTAGTCCACGCTTCTGGATGCCGGCTGAACCTGTACACGCGGGTGTTCCAGTTCAGTGAATCGTCTTGCTCCCGTGAGCTTTTCATCAGCCGGTACGAGATTGAGAAAGCGCAGCATCTCTTCGTGGGCTGTCATATGCCGGGCCAGAAACACTTTGGCGCGTTCCGGCGAGAAGTTTTCTTTGAGGAATGACTTGCGTACTCCCCAGTTATTCGAGAACAAAATCTTTTCGTTGCGTTGCTGTACAGCGGCCTCTGGCGTGAATTCCGGGTAGCCTGCCATGACATGGCGCCACATTACGATTGCGGTTTCTCTGGGAATGCCGGCCACAGCCTGTGCCAAATCGGGCGCAAAAAGGTCATCATCATCAATCGGAAAGATAAACTCTTCATTGTCGTCGTCGAACCAGCTCTCGAAATCATCGAAACCGACAGAAATGACTGTGTCCCTGACTGTTTCGAGACTGCTGCGGCCAATTCTTTGTAATTCAGCCCGATAACGGAAATAGTCGACACCGAGCGTTCTGGAAAATATCCCGGGCAGGTCGTGTTTCACTGCTGCATGAATAAATAACTGCGGCTGTAGTGGATCATCCTGGGCCCGGAAGCGCTCAGGGGTCATTGTTGTCCAGTCGACGTTGGTGCGTACGAGAATACGGCATTGCACAGGCGTGGCTATCATTGGCGTGTCCGAAGGTTATACAATGGGCGAATCAAACCGAGCGTTTCCACGATCATCTCGCAGGCCACGGGTTTGACATCTGGCTGTAGCGATGGCGATGAGAGGCCGTTTCCACACGCGTTAACCGCACGAAACATTACCACATCCGGAATTTATTCAGATAGCACGAGGCCGTTGCGTTGTCAGTTATTTCATGTGCTCTTGCTGAAAGAGTGGAAGCCGAATGATTCGTGTTACCGATGCCAGGGGGTTCGTGCTACATGACACATCCGGGTTGCCAGTTTTCACTATAATGGTGCACGGCATTGAAATGCCGGATTGAACGAGAATAAATCGGCTTTAGCATCGGATAATGCTCAAGCCGACCGTTCGTCAGTCTGAAGCAACAAAGTCTGCGGTGTTGTCTCCGCGGTCTGAATAAATTTGCCTTACGGGATAGTCACGCTTTCCAGTCAGGCTCTGGTGACAGGATACTGCGGGTGTCAGATAAACAGACCATGCCTCTGATTGTGCTGGCCGGCCGGACACCGGGGAGCAGCCGTTTGCCTGATGGTGTCACTGATCGCCATGTGCTGTCAGGGTGCAAGGGGGCTGAACTCACCATCGCCGGGCGCCCTCTGGTAACTCACGTGATTGAGCGGATGCGGGCAGCAAAAGCGTTTGATCCTGTCATACTGGCCGGGCCGGCATCAGCCTATTCAACCATGGATGTGGATGCCCGGCTGCTGGATACGGATGAATCATTTGGTGTCAATATTCGCAATGCGGTGGAGCAGATTCACGCGGAGTACCCCGACAAACCTGTGGCTTTCATCACCTGTGATGTCTTGCCTGAAAAGGAAGAGCTTCAACTGGCACTGGAGGATTACCATCTGGGGCGGGAGACGGATTTGTGGTTTCCCCTTATTCGTTACGCCAATGACGGGGCCCTGGGCAGTTCGGACTGGAAACCAAAATACTCGGTCACACCCGATTCGCAAGGGGAGCCAGTCAGTATACTGCCAGGGCACCTGGTGATCGTGCGACCGGCCGCCATCCGCCGCCGTTTCCTCTACCGATTGATGAATGTCACCTATAACACGCGCAATCGGCCCGTGCTGTATCGCACCTGGGTGCTTTTTTCACGCCTGGCCGGAGCAATGACGCGCGAGGATTTTGCGGCCTTGATGGAAGGGCATATTCCTCGCCTGTGGTTCAGGGCCTTGCGTGACGGCATTTTTGCAGGCGTTTCCCTGTCTCGCGGTGGCACTGCGGTGTCCGAGCTTGAGCGCGTTGCCGACAATCTGTTGATCTGGCCACATTGTCGTGATGAGTGGCCCGAGCGGGGCGTGCGCGCTCCCCTGCTGGATGCGTTATCTCTGGCGCGGGATATTGATACCCGTGAGGAAGCCAGTGAGTTTGACCGCAAAATGACTTCCGGGGGTGAAAGCAGCGGGAAATAGCCCCGGTCTGATTACCCGTGGGGAAGCGTGTAATGCGATTTTTTTACGGGAGCCACTTGTGAATGCCGTCCAGTGGCTGGTGCTGGTGATCGGTGCCGGGGGGATTGTCTGGTTATCACGGTATGCCCTGTGGCATCCCGGTTGCCACGGGTTTTACCGTTTTTTTGCATTACTGGCCATCCTGGCGCTGATTGTCATCAACCTGCCCTACTGGTTTGTCGAGTCCTATTATTCATTGCGGCGAGTTAGCGCAACAGTACTGCTGTTTGTCTCACTGTTTCTGGTGCTGGCCGGAGTATGGCAATTGTGGCGGCAGGGGCGCCCTGGTGCTGATCGGCGTGACCCGGGGCTGGCAGGTTTCGAAACCACGCGCAATCTGGTGACCACGGGCGTGTTTTCCTGGATCAGACATCCCATGTACGCCTCCCTGCTGTTTCTGACCTGGGGTGTATTGTTGAAACAGCCGAGCCTGCCAGGGTTTGTGCTGGCGCTGACGGCCACCGGGTTTCTGGTATTGACGGCGCTGGCCGACGAGCGCGAATGCCAGGCATGGTTTGGCGATGCCTACCGGGACTATTGCCGGCGCAGCTGGCGGTTTATCCCCGGTCTGTGGTGAAGGATAATGCCCTGTTTTTGAGCAACCAGGCAGGGCGTTATGACACATAGCGAGGTGATCGATCAGGCGCGCGCAGTGCGGGACGAGGATGCATTTGATGTCGCGCGCATGCATGAATGGCTGCGGGCACAGATCCCCGATCTGCCAGCAGACCCGCCTGCAGTCAGCCAGTTCTCAAGCGGTGCCTCGAATCTCACCTATTTACTTGCCTACTC